>NDHX01000005.1 GCA_013626165.1 bacterium Unc6 | reverse complement strand
GATTGCAAGAGGACGACCTCGTTTATACAACTAGTGAAAGTGTTCGTTTTGAAGTTTATCCTGGGAGCAAGCAACAATCTCCTTATGATTTCATTGTAAAATTTAGAGAACCAAAAAAGCGGGAGAGAACGCCGGCTCATGTTCACTTGATCGTAGAAATGTATGTTAAACACGCTTACAATCCATCATTGACTCTAAAATTAAAAGAGCACATTCTGACAGTGCTCAGTCAGATTAGGCCTGTGAATTCATTCCCGCCAGCTCTCCAGTTTTTCAAACCTGAACACGTTGAGCCATTCAAAGAATTAGATAAAGTTGGAGAATTTACAGTTGAATTCTTGCTTATTGCAATAGAACTTGTGGCAATACAGGAAAAGACCAATTATCCAACAGGAACTGTAACTGAGAATTTGTATAAGAATTTTGGGGTTAAAGATAGGTTTTCAGTAATTCAAAGCTCGGTATGGAAAGGTAAAAAGTAATAAAGGAAGTAATGTTATTTCTAATAAGAAAAGCCCACCGCATCGCCTAACAGCGGATAAAAGGCTTCGCTATGCTTCGCCCAAATTGCCTTCGGCAACTTCTTTTATCCGCAAAACGTTAGGCGCAATGCCGTGCCGAAATAAAAAAGAGATTTCATGAGAAGGAGCAATAAATACCAAATGAAAAGTTCTGAACCTCAGAAATGGCATCATTCTGGTGGCAAACTTAGAGAACTTGGTCCTGAAAACCTTTCAGATGCTGAACTTCTCGCAATCTTAATTTCCACTGGTATAAAAGGAAAGACCGCGGAAAAGATTGCCGAAGAAGTTCTGGAAAAATTTGGCTCGTTTAAGGGAATGGCGAATCAGCCTTTAAGAAAATTCCTTGAGATAAAAGGATTAGGAGATGTGAAAATCATAAGGCTTGCCGCCGCCTTTGAGATTGCACAAAGAATTTTAAATATAGTTTTAGAAAGTCATTTAGAAGATTATGAAGAGTGGAAAAATGAAAGATTAAAGAATAAAGAGTGAAATATAACAACAAACCAAAAAAGAATCGTAGGGCAATCATTAAGGAATATGACTATGAAAAGTAAAAAATCAGGCGAAATTTCAGACAAAACCACAATAAAAATTATTAAGGCATCTGCATTTGATGTAGATGTCCATAAAACCGAACGCACAGCGGTAGCGGTTCTAATGCACTGGATGAGGGAGATTATTGAGCGTAAACATCTTGACCTCGGCTTGCCTGATGTTGAAACTTCTGGTACGGATAGGAAAATGCCTGATACAGTCATCTATGAGTCCAGGAGAGGTCAAAATATCCTTTGCGTTATTGAAGCAAAGCCTCCGTATTACGATGCCTTTGATGAGAAAGATTTGAAAGAACCTGCCAGAGAGAAGGCATCTCAGAGAAAGGCAAAATACTTCTGCTTAACCAACTTTAAAAAACTTATCTGGTACAACACAGAGAAAGTAAATGCACTAAAACCAGAAGAAGAACAAATCGTTGAAAAATACACTTTCTCAGAACTTGAGAACCTGGATGATATTGAACAGACAAGATACAGTGAGCCAACAAAAAAGGGACTTGAGAATTTTCTTACCAAACTCTATTCTGTGCATTCGGGCAAAGAGCCTGAGCCCAAGCAAGCAATAGATGAGTTTTTAATCTTCAGGATTCAGGAGAAGATAAGGATTCTATCTACCTACTACAGAAGGATTATTGATGACCAATGCCACAAGGATTCTGCTTTCGCTTTAAAACTCAAAAACTGGTTTGTGGACCAGGGGTGGAATTTTGCCTGGCAGCCTCAAGACTTTGATAAGGCGGCAAGACAGACCGCCTATCTCCTCGTCAATAAAATTCTCTTCTATAACCTCCTTCAAGCAAAAAGACCACAGGATCTTGACCCTCTCGAAATTCCAGAGGGGCTCACAAAAGGTGCGATGCTTCAGATAACACTTCAAGGCTATTTCAACCAGGTTCTGAAAATAGACTACGAGACTATATACACCACAGATTTCATAGATAGTATCGCTTTCCCTGAGGTAAAAGAGGTCGTCAAAGAGATAAAAGGACTAATCAATGTCCTCAAAAGATATGACTTTTCCAAGCTTGGCTATGATGTAATCGGCAGAATTTTTGAACGTCTCATTCCGCAGGATGAGCGGCATAATTTAGGTCAGTATTTCACAAGCCCGGATGTGGTGGATTTAATCCTCAGATTCTCTTTGCACAATGAGGACGACAAAATCCTTGACCCTGCCTGTGGGGCTGGAACTTTTCTTGTAAGAGCTTACAAACACAAAAAGGTAATGAACGATAGATTGGAACATGAAAAGATTCTGGAAACTCTGTGGGGCGTTGATATTGCCAAGTTCCCAGCTCACCTTGCCACGATTAACCTTGCAATCAATGACCTGGGCGTGGATAAGAATTATCCTAATATCCTTCAGGAAGATTTCTTTGCCTTTCTTGTTGGAGACGAAGGATTTGACCCTGAAAAATGGAGAAAGACAAGAGCAAAAACCCTTGGGCTTAAGGAAAGGGAAGTTACATATCCCCGATGGTTTGATGTTGTGGTGGGTAATCCTCCTTACACAAGGCAGGAGGAGATTAGTGAAATTTTCACCGAGGACATAGAATACAAAAGCAAACTCATTGGCAAAGCACTTTTAGATTTAAGGGGCAAAAAGGTTGCTGAAATTGGTAAACGGGCTGGAATCCATGCCTACTTTTTTGTTCACGGGGCAAAGCTTTTAAAAGATGGCGGCTACTTTGGCTTTATCGTTTCCAATTCCTGGCTGGATGTGGACTACGGCAAAGGGCTTCAGGAGTTCTTTCTGAAAAACTATAAAATTATTGCCATCATTGAATCCAAAGTGGAACGCTGGTTTGAAGAGGCAGACATAAACACCTGTATTATTATTCTTCAAAAGTGTAAGGATAAAAGGGAGCGAGACCAAAACCCGGTTCGCTTTGTCTATCTCAAAAAACCCTTACGTCACTTTATCCCACCCGCACAAGATATGTGGGAAAAGCAGGTTGAAAGAATAAACTACATAGACAGACTCAAAAAGACCATCCTCGCCCACAGCAATCTTTATGAAAACGATGAATTGAGAATCTATCCCAAAAGCCAGAAAGAATTGTGGGATGAAGGATTTGACTCAACAGAGAAGAGATATGTTGGGGCAAAATGGGGGAAATATTTAAGAGCACCGGAGATTTTCTTTAAGATTCTGGAGAAGGGAAAAAGCAAACTTGTGCCATTGAAAGAGGTGGCAGAAGTTCGCTTTGGAATAAAGACTGGAGCCAATGAGTTCTTCTATCTGACCGAAGAAGAGATACAACGAAAAGGAATCGAGAAAGAGTTTTGGATGCATAAGGAAGCTAATAAATGGGTGCCGAATTATGTAATAAAGAGCCCGAGGGAATGCAAATCTATTGTTGTTAAACCAGAATATTTGAAATATCGAGTGCTTATGATTCATAAAGATAAAAAAGAATTGAAAGGAACTAAAGTTTTGAAATATATTGAGGCAGGTGAAAGAAAAAAATTTAGTAAGAGACCAACTTGTGCGAGTAGGGAAAGATGGTATGAATTATCTGAAATAAAAGCGCCAATACTTTCAAAAAGGTTTGTAGATATGGCATTCGGATACTTTCTCAATCTCCAAAACTTATTTGTAGGTGATACATTTTTTGTTATCACCCCAAAAGATAAAACCAATATATTAAGAATTGTAACCTTTTTAAATTCCACATTGGGTTCTTTTTTTACAGAAGTTTACGGTAGAACTGTTATGGGTGAAGGTGTTTTACTGATATACGGGCCAGAAATTGTCCCTATGCCTGTGGTCCACCCAAAACTTGTTTCAGATGGAAGAGCAAAAACCATTAAAGACTTTTTGTCAGATAAGGTTGTGTCTATTTTTGAAGAACTCGGGTCATCTTCGCCCGAAGAAGTTTCTCTTGACAAAGTCAAACCAGACCGCAGGGAACTGGACAAAATCATTATGGGTGAAATTCTTGGGCTAACGGATGAGGAGCAACTTGAGGTTTACCGGGCGGTAGTGGATTTGGTCAAATCCCGAATTGAGAAGGCAAAGAGTTTTGGGAAAAAGAAGAAGACGAAAGAAAGGATTGATGTAGATGCCTTTAAGAACGCAATTGTTGAAAATATTAAAAAATAAAAATGGCAAATAAAGAAATAAAGATAATTGGTGAATTTTATAAAGTGAAAGTGCTTACTCTGCCTAAGAAATCACTTGTTAAAAGAGAACTGCCCAATAATTCTGGCGAGATTAAAATAGACCGAGATTTATTTGGGTGGAAGCTTTATTCCGGGAAAGATTTTATTGAATGCCGTTCAGAAGAAGAGGCTCGTTATCTAAAGGTCTTTCTTGATGCCGGATTGAGGGAGATTCGTATTCCCAAAGATGATGAATATCTAAAAAATATTCTCCCGGAATTAGAAAAATTGAAAGCAAGGACTGACAAAATAATTAATTCCTATCTTGAAACTGTATTAGACCGTAAAATTAGAGCGCGGGTAAGACATGAAGTCTACATGGAGATTACAAAATGAAAGGCACGGCACAGCGCCTAACACAGTATAAAAGGTTTGTGCTTAGCGGCACTTATTCAAATTTTTGCTTTGTAAAAACTTCTTTTATGCTGAGAACAAAATAACCGAAACCTTGCCACGACTTTAATCGGGGCGGGCTTTATTTTTACACTGAATAAAGATCTAAAAAATCTTATGGAGGAAAAAATGTGCCAGGGAAGTATTTATTTAACTCCGGAAGGATATGGGAAATTAACAGAAGAATTGGGATACTTAAAGAGGGTTCGCCGTAGAGAATTATCTAATGAGATAGAGCAAGCAAGGTCACACGGAGATATAAGCGAAAACGCTGAGTACAGTGCAGCCAAGGAAGCGCAAGTATTAAACGAGAAAAGAATTATGGAACTGGAGGAAAAGTTGTCCCGTGCCCAAATCCTTGATGGCCAAAATATTTCTAAAAGTAAGGCCCTGATAGGCGCAACTGTCAGGATAAAGGATTTAAACTCAGGAGAAGAATTACAGTATACATTAGTCTCAGAGTTAGAAGCTGATTTCTCGCATGGTAAGATTTCTATTGTTTCTCCAGTAGGCAAAGGTTTATTGGGACATAAGCAAAATGAAGTAATTGACATTAAAACCCCTGCGGGTATTTTAAGATATAAAATATTAAAAATATCAAGATGAGGACAGAAATTATAACAGTTAATCCTGATAATATAAATCCGGTTTACATTAAGACTGCGGCCGAAAAAATAAAAGGCGGCGGTCTGGTAGCCTTTCCTACGGAAACGGTTTATGGACTGGGCGCAGATGCATTCAATACACAAGCAATAGCTAAAATATTTGAGACTAAAAAAAGACCCCTGGAAGATCCCTTAATTGTCCATATTGCCCAAAAAGAGAAATTGCATACATTGGCTATAAATATTCCTGATATAGTGGCAAGGTTAACCGATACATTTTGGCCCGGGCCTCTCACACTGGTTCTTAAAAAAGCAGAAAATATTCCTGATATACTTACTGCTGGGCTTGATACCGTAGCAATTAGAATGCCGGCTAATAAAATTGCTTTAAGTTTTATTGAATTTTGCCAAACACCGATTGCCGCCCCGAGCGCTAATCTCTTTGGTAGCCCATCTCCTACTTGTGCTCAGCATGTATTAGATGATTTAACAGGCAGAATTGACCTAATTATTGACGGAGGAAAAACTGAAATAGGAGTAGAGTCAACGGTTTTAGATTTAACCCATAATGAGCCTTCTATACTGCGTCCAGGCGGGGTAAGTATTGAGAGGCTAAACGAAGTAATTAAAACAGTAATAAATTCCAGTTCAAAAAATAAAGTTTTATCACCTGGTATGTATCCCCGCCACTATTCACCCAGGGCGAGACTAATACTTGTTGAATTAGAGGGCAGGGAGCAGGTGGAAAAAGTTAAAAATTTGGCTTTAGAATTTAGTCACAAGGGACAACATATCGGAATAATGGCAAAAGATGAGAACAAAAATAGATATCGTCCATTCAATGTCAAACTGTTAGGACCAGGGGACAATTTAGCCACCTGTGCGGCTAATCTCTTTTCTATCTTAAGAGAGTTTGACAGGCTCGGGGTAAGCGTCATTATTGCCGAAGGTGTTAAAAAAGAGGGATTAGGTTTGGCAATTATGGATAGATTAAGAAAAGCAGCAGGAGAATGAATGTTTTCTCCTCTACTGGAATATGGTAAGAACTAAAATAATCTGTACGCTCGGGCCGGCATCCTCAAACGAAACTGTGGTTAGAAAAATGATGCAAGCTGGAATGGATGTTGCGCGCCTTAACTTTTCACATGGAAAGCCGCAGGAATTACTTCACAGGATAAATCTCATAAGGCTTTTAAATGTAAAATACCGCAGACGCATCAATCTTCTTGGCGATCTTCAAGGCCGCCGGATAAGAATAGGTGGCCTTGTCTCTGCGTTAGAACTTAAAAAGCGCCAGATAGTTTGGCTTGCCCAGCAAAAGATAAAAGGCAAGAATGTCTGCATACTGTTTGATTACCGGGGGCCTCTGAGCGGTATTAAGGTTGGCCAGCAAATATTCATAGACGACGGCAATATCGCCTTAGAGGTCATTGGCCGGTCTGTGCAAGTCTTAAAGACCAAAGTAATATCAGGCGGCATATTAAAAGAGCACAAGGGCGTAAATATTCCGGGGGCAAGGCTTGAATTTGGAGGGATGAGCCAAAAAGATGTACAGGATATATCTTTTTGTGAAAAGTATGGTTTTGCATATATCGCACAGTCATTTGTGCGTACGAAAAGCGATATTTTAGAGGTAAGAAGAATGTTAAAACCAGGTTCGCCATGTCAGGTCATTGCCAAAATTGAGTGCAGAGAAGGGATAAAGAATATTGATGAGATAATCAAGATTTCAGACGGGGTCATGATAGCACGCGGAGATATGGGCATATCTGTGCCTATTTATGAGATCCCCATTATTCAAAAGATGATTATCAAGAAATGTAATCGCTCTCAAAAATTTGTCATAACCGCAACGCAAATGCTTGAGAATATGACTGAAAATCCCCGTCCTACCCGCGCAGAGGTGACAGATGTGGCCAACGCTATAATAGACGGCACCGATTTTGTTATGCTTTCAGCAGAGTCTGCTGTGGGCAAATATCCCGTTTCTGCGGTTGTCATGATGAATAATATAATAAAATTTACTGAAAAGTTTTTATATTCCCACTCTGACCAATCAAAGAAATATCAAATATCAAGTATCTAACGCAGTTGCACCTTAAAGGGGACCTCAATATCAAAAATTTTGGTTTCCGAACTTTTTACAGGAGGTTAGCAAATATGAATAAGAAAATTTTAGTAGGAATAATAATGGGAAGTGATTCTGATTTAGAGACGATGAAAGAGGCTGCCAGGGTTCTTGCGGAATTTGATATACCATATGAGATGACCATTGTTTCTGCTCATCGCACGCCTCAGAGGATGCATGAGTATGCAGCTTCTGCCGCCAGGCGAGGTTTAGAGGTAATTATTGCCGGGGCCGGAGGAGCGGCACATCTTCCTGGAATGACTGCTGCAAGTACCACTCTTGCAGTCATCGGAGTCCCTATTGAATCCGGGGTGCTTAAAGGAGTGGATGCGCTTTTATCTATTGTGCAAATGCCCAAGGGGGTTCCTGTCGCTACAATGGCTATTGGTAAAGATGGGGCGAGAAACGCCGGTATTTTAGCTGCTCAAGTTTTGGGTGTGAAATATCCAGAAATAAGAACAAAAGTCCAAAATTATAAAGAGGGCTTATCTAAAGAAGTTGAGGAAAAGGCAAAAGGATTAATGGAAAATGTATAAAAAAATATATCCTCCTTCAACTATAGGCATCCTTGGGGGAGGGCAATTGGGAAGGATGCTTGCTCAGGAGGCCAAGAAGATGGGCTATAGAGTAATAACCTTGGATCCTACCTTAGGGTGTCCCTGCGCTCAGGTGTGCGATGAGCAGATTGTGGCTGAATTTAGCAACAAAACTCAAGCCCTGAAATTAGCTAAAAAAGTAGATGTTTTGACATATGAGTTTGAGAATATCCCCGCAGAAACAGTTGAGTATTTAGAGAAGCATGGGTTTTCTGTTTTTCCTTGCTCAAAGGCCTTAAAACTTACACAAAATAGAATAAAGGAGAAGGAATTCTTAAGAAGTCAAGGCATTCTGACCGCTGATTTTTATGCTGTAGAAAGGACTTCTGATTTGGAAAAGGCTTTTTTAGAACTTGGGCTGCCGGCTGTGCTTAAAACCTCTACCGGTGGCTATGACGGGAAAGGACAGGTAGTCTTAAAAAACAGGAAGGAGCTAGAAAACGTTTTTTCCAGGTCTTCTTTTGGTCCTTTGATATGGGAGAAGTTTATTCCCTTTGTTAAAGAGATTTCCGTTATCTGCGCCCGAGGAAAGAATGGACAGATAAAGACTTTTCCTGTACCTGAAAATACCCATTGCAACAATATCCTTCATATGTCTATTGTTCCTGCCAGGATACCTGCTGAGGTAGAAAAAAAAGCAGCTAATATTGCTAAAAGGGTTGCGGAAAGGTTAGGGGTAATAGGGGTTATAGGAGTGGAGATGTTTTTACTTAAAGACAGAACAATTTTAGTTAATGAAATTGCCCCGCGGGTGCATAATTCTGGACACTACACCATTGAAGCCTGTTATACTTCTCAATTTGAACAGCACATAAGGGCAATTTGTGGCTTGCCCTTGGGCTCAACCGATCTACTATCGCCAGCAGTAATGGTTAACATTTTGGGAGACGGCCTAATGTGCAAAAAGGATATATTCTCACTGATAGATGGAGTTTTGAAAATTGCAGGAGTAAACCTGCATCTCTATGGCAAAAATGAGATTCGTCCAGGAAGGAAGATGGGACACATTACCGTGTTGGCAAAGTCTGTCTCGGATGCCATTCGGAAAGCAGGAATAGCTCTCAAGAGTTCTTCTTAAAAAAAGGAGAAAACGATCGGAAAAAAAGTTAAAATATTGCTGGGGCTTATGAAGATATCATCATAAATAAAGTTAAAATGTCCTCTTTTTTTTACAGGACATTGTTATATTGGGATCACATAATCTCCTTCTTATGAGTTTCTCAATCTCAACAGCAAAAAAACCAGCTGGTGCAACCAAAAGTATGACCAACCACCACTGTGCAGGAAAAGGTACTGTTTTAAATGGGCTGATTCCAAACAAGGGCAACGAATAAACCATTATAATTTGCAATCCCAAGGTTGTGACAGCGCCTGCGAGTGCCCATTTATTTGAGAACGGACTAAATGTAAATGCCGACTCCTTTATTGATCTAGCAGTAAACAGATAGCAGACCTGTACAAAGATTAGCGTGGTGAATGCAGCTGTTCCTGCCTGTGCCAGGTAGTTTCCCGAACCAGAATCACGCAGCGCTAAATAAACAAGACCAAATATGGTAAATACTGTGGTTACCGTTACAAGAGACACCAATCCAACCCTCTGGAGGAGAAATGTATTAGCCAACGGTTCGTTGATATCACGCGGGGGTCTATCAAGCAGACCCTTTTCCTTGGCCTCTGCAATCAAAGGTATAGCACAGGCTATGGCTATAATTAGATTTACCCACAAGATTTGTATCGGTTCCAAGGGAAGACGCTCGACAAAAATAGGTATAAATGGCGAAAGTAGCACTGCTCCTACCATTACCATCATCTGACCGCCATTTGTAGGAAGCAGATACAAGATAGCCTTCCAGATATTGTTGAAGATATGTCTGCCTTCCTCCACTGCGGCAACGATGCTGGCGAAGTTATCATCAGTCAGGACCATATCAGAAGCCTCCTTGCTTACCTCGGTGCCGGCTATCCCCATAGATATTCCTATGTCAGCTCTTTTTAATGCCGGAGCATCGTTCACCCCATCTCCAGTAACAGCAACAACCTCGCCTTTTTTATGCAATTGCTCTACTATCCTGAACTTATGTTCCGGGGCAACTCTGGCATACACCGATACTTCATTCACCACTTCAGATAATTCCCTGTCGTCCATTCTCTGGACATCTTCCCCTGTTAATGCCTTATCCTTGCCACTGCCTATTTCTAATTGTCTGGCAATAGCCTTTGCTGTCTGTAGATGATCGCCGGTTATCATCGCCACTCTTATCCCGGCTGCCTTACATTGCTTAACTGCTGCTATTGCTTCCTCTCTCGGTGGGTCTATCATTCCCTGGAGCCCAAGGAAAATTAGCCCATCCAATTCTTTTTCGGTAAAAGAGTTTTTCTTTTCATCCACAACCTTATACGCCATACCAAGCACACGCAAGGCGTCTTTGGCCATCTTATCCGAGCTGTCTAATATTTCCCCAGTTCTTAGCCCTTCAATATTTCCATCCACTAACTGATGCCGGCACATTTCTAAAACTTTCTCTGGCGAGCCCTTCACATAGATAATATTTTCCCCTTTACTCTTGTGCAAAGTAGCCATATATTGTTGGTCTGGTTCAAAAGGTATCTCATCTAATTTAGGAAATTTTTCGGTAACATTTGCCTTAGTTGCCGAGACAATCAAGGCTCCTTCTGTAGGATCTCCTTTAATGCTATATAACTTTTGCTCATCTTCCACCAGAGCAGAGTTGCTGCACAGGTAGCCTGCTCGTAGGGTTTCAATCAACTCCTTGTCTTGTGAGATAACTTTTTGTATTTCATGGGACTTTTCTTTTGCCGGTAAAGCATTAAGTCTATTATTAGTTAGAATAAACTCCCCTTTGGGCTCATAACCAACCCCGCTTATCTGATAGTTCTTCCCCCCGCAATATATCTTAGTCACTGTCATCTCGTTTCTGGTAAGAGTGCCAGTCTTATCTGAGCATATAACTGTGGTGCACCCTAATGTCTCTGCTGCTGGGAGCCTGCGTATAAGCGCGTGTCGGCGTGCCATAGCCATAGCACCAAAGGCAAAAGTGGAGATTACTATTGCGGGCAACCCTTCCGGTATTCCAGCAACAATCAGCCCGACCGCGACAAGGAGCATATACCCAACTTCATAGCCAAATATTAATCCTATTATAAAATTAACCACACCAAGCGAGAGGATGATAATGATTAAGAACCTGGTGAAACTATTTATTTTCTTCATTATTGGTGGTGTAATTCTTTCAGTTTCTCGCATCATTCCTGCGATTTTACCTATCTCTGTCTGCTCTCCAGTTCCCACTACAACTCCTTCTCCACGACCTCGTTTAATGAAAGTACCACTGAAGGACATACAGTGTTGTCTCTCAGGGCCCAAATTTGGTTTTGGGGTAGGGTCAACATTTTTATTTACCGGCACCGATTCTCCCGTAAGCATTGATTCATCCGCACTCAGGTTCTTTGCTAAAAATAGACGCAAGTCAGCAGGCACTCTATTGCCGCTTTCAAGTAGAACCACATCACCGGGAACTAATTCCCTCGCAAGAATGACCTCTTTTTCACCATTCCTCCGCACAGTGCATTGCGGTACCATCATTTTTTTTAAGGACTCTAAAGAGGCTTCGGCCTTTCCCTCTTGAATAAAACCTATTATCACTGTGCCAAGAACTACGCCCATAATAACTCCCATATCCATAAATTTACCTAAAAAGATAGAAACAATGGCAGCAAGTATCAAGATATAAAGCAAAGGATTATGGAACTGTAGCAAGAATCTAATAAGAGGACTCTGCTTTTTGACCTCCAGCTCGTTATACCCATATTTTTCCAGCCTTGCTTTTGCATCCATTGGGGTAAGCCCTGTTTGGCCAGATCTTAGGATTTCAAAAACCTGTTCACTTGGCAGATGATACCAATTTTCATCAGTATAACCCATAACTTAATTCTCCTTTTTGAGAGTCTGTGAGCACAGATCCCTGATTATCCGTCAATTCACCCGGTCCTTTGTAGAGCTCTCAGGTGATAAGGTTCACTGTTTATCCGCCACTGTCTGTTGTAGAGGATGAATCGGCTACCCAACTGATCATCTGTCCCCACATCTTAAGTCTTAGGGCAGAGACAGGCGGCAGGTTACCGCATCCGCCTCTTTCTTTTCAACGCAACAGGTGGGCGGGTGATAAGCGTATTATATCTTACAGGGCTAAATTTATCAAATACTTGTTTAATCCTTATTTCGGAATTTCTGATTGGGCTTAATAATCAAGTCTTCTGCATTGCAACACAGTTTCTCTGGTGGGGCGAGGTAACTTATTGCCCAAAATCCGAATTCTGAAAATTGGCGGTGCCTTTTGGTTAAAATTCGAACCTATTTTAACGAAAATCCGGAAATTGATTTCTAAAAAACTTTTCCGCTCGGGCGGGCAAAAATTCCTTCCCCCCGAACCCCCTTTCCACCCGCCTCGCCTTGCCTGCCCGACCGAAGCTGAAAAGTGAAGGCGGGAAGCGGAAGCGAAAAGCCTGCCCCGTAGTGTCCGCCCAAGGCGGACTACTTCGGGGGACGATTTCAAGTTTTTCGCGGGCGGTAGCCCGCAAGGAAAATCATAAATGATTTTCCTCTTTGGCGGCAAATCCTTAAAATTCCTGTTCAGGATTTATCTGCACTTTTATCTCACCTTGATATACAAATTGTCCAACTAACTTCTGTGGTTCAGGTCTCGCCATATATATCATTGTTTTTCGAGTAGTAAGCGTCTAATGTCCCGTGAGGCGTAATCGCGTAATGTAAAACGTGGTGGGGACTACCGGATAACCCTTTTGGCCCTAAATGTTTTGGCGAGTAAACTACAAGCAATTCTTCGTCTTTAACCATAGCCGCCAATTTTGGTTCATCAAATACGCTTGCGGCAAGGAGAAAATCATCACGATGAATAATAGGCAATTTTACACGATTATTCAAAATTGGCGATTCTGCGAGCAAATACCCGTACGGTTGGAGCCGGCTCTTGGCTTTTACCTGATTATTTTCATCAATAGTTGTTTCGTTTCTGTCAAAATCCAAAACGCGGAATGTATGATTTACAATATCTGCCCATGAAATCTCCTTGCCGATTTCTGGGACAATGCTTTTTGGATTAACGCCTGTAACTTCTTTATATTTTGCCTTAGCGCGTTCTTGCGCTGAAGCAAGTATTTTCTCTACCGCTTTATCATTGCCTTTCTGTTTTTCTTTTAGCATTGCAGAAAATTCTTCATCAGTAAGTCCAGAATCTTTTTGAAGTTTCTTGGCGAGACCCTCGTGTTTCCCCATTACCCAAAGAAGCGATATTACCCAAATAAACAAAACGAAGGTAACTATTTTGATTGGAGCCGAAACGTATACAAGAGAAACTAAAGACAATACAAGAAACAAAACGGCAGTAACTTTTTGTGGTTTCCATAATCGGACTACTGCCATAATCGTGAATACCAGCGTTGCCAATGCCGACACCACAATTAAAGCTGTTGGAGCCGTATAATTTCCAGCGAGATCTTTAGCCAAAGACGCAACCGAAAGTATCCAAGTTACTACTCCAAATATTGCGAGTGTTTTGCTTTTTATAGTTTTCATTTTAATAACTCCTCAATCGAAACACCCAACGCTTTGGCAATTTTCGCCATAGTTTGAACGTTTGGTTTATTTCGAAAATAATGTCGTTTGTTCTTGTAAAAATTGTTTTATTCTTCGTTCCGCCAAATCACAATATTGTTTATCAATATCATAACCCACATATTTTCTATTGGTTTTTAGTGCCGCAATGCAAGTAGTTCCGGCGCCAACAAATGGGTCAAGGACAACATCGCCTTCAAAAGTATAAAGTTGGATTAAGCGATAAGGTAGTTCAACTGGAAAAGGAGCGGGGTGGCCTACTTTTGAAGCTCGCTCTGCGGAAAATTTCCAAACACTCTTTGTAAATTCTAAAAATTCTTCTTTTGAAATGGTACTTTTTCTTTTATGCGGATTTAAACGAGTGAATGTATCTTTACAAAAAACAAGAATATATTCATGGACATCCCGCAATACCGGATTGTTTGCTTTTAGATAAGTTCCCCAAGCTGTTGAAGAACTTGCGCTACTTCCTTTGTCCCAAAGCAACTCGCCCCTCATCAAAAAACCAAGAGCGTGCATATCTTCTATGATATAACTGTGAAGTGGCAAATATGGTTTTCTGCCTAAATTTGCTATATTTATACAAGCTCTACCGCCGGGGACCAAAACCCTGTATGTTTCTTTGAATACTCGTTTTAGCAACTCTCTATATTCTTTGAGGGATAAATTTTCATCATACATTTTACCAACATTATAAGGTGGTGAAGTGACCATCAAATGAACACTGTTATCTGGAAGTTCTATCATTGCCTCACTGCTCTTGCAAAAAACTTTGTTTATATTTTGCGGTTCAATTGGATTTTCAACATACTCAACATCTTTTCCATTATTTAACCCCTCATAAAGCTTGCTGTTATAAAATTTTGACGAGTCATGGTTAATTCGACCTGGTGCACCAAAGGCGCTGGTTTGCGTTCCATTTTTTCTTTTATAATTATGGTATATCATACTAATCTTCTTTCCAGTAATCTACCCATCTTTTATATGGGTTAAACTCTATTGTTGTCTTTTTCCATAGTATTTCTATGGTCTTGGCATCTTTGTCTCTAACTAAACTTGATAGCGCTTCTTTAGTAATCTCCGCTCCTCTCGGGTTTGTTCCCGGTTTTGGAAGTTGAATATAATTTTCTCTCCCTATTCGATCGAACAACCTTCGCTGAGATTCCAATGGAATATAGTAAAATCCCCCTACGCTTCCCCAATTAATTTGTATAAACAATATATCGTAACTGGGCTCATAATTTTTACGAAATTCGTCTGCTTTTTTGGCATCAACCGTCCAAACTAGTTTAACTCCTCCGAATCTAGTACCGGTTATTGTTTTAATAGAGATGGGGGCTCCAAAAAGGTTAGCATCAATTTCTGATTCGGTTATGGGGATTTCTGTCTCAACATTTTCTTTCCCAAATTTATAAATAAGCAGTGCAGTAATAATCTTTTCGCGCAAAGAACCGACCTCCATTCCAATTTTCCCAGCTCTTGAGCTTTCTAATTCCGCTAACTGAAATAAATGTGGCAGGCGATTCTTAATTTTATCTATCAACTTTTCATCGTTAAAAATTTCTATTATTTTACTTGACATATTTTTTATTTTATTAAATCCTCAATCGAAACACCCAGTGCTTTGGCGATTTTCGCCATAACAAGCACGGACGGCTTTTTTATTACATTGCTCTCAATTTTAGTCAGGGTAGTATATTTTACGCCTGATTTCTTAGCAAAATCCTCTTGAGATAATCCTTGTTTATTTCGGTATTTCTTTATATTTTCGCCTATGTTGATTTCTGTTGCCATATTTTCAATAATTTGATAGTATGTAAGTGATATATTATCTTTTCAATATAATGATAACAAATATTATAAAAACAATCAAACAAAAAATGAGAAAAAGCCTGCTTCTGGCCAAAATAAAGTTTGAGCCGACATTTTTTCAGGTTTTTCGGCGGTTTGCGCCTCGCACAGCGAGGCGACGATTTCAAGTTTTTCTAATCCGCCTTTGGCGGATTGTTCGGCCCTGCCGATTCTGGTGTCATATTTATTTAAAAAATATTTTTAAAACTTTACACAATTTTTAGTGTTGAAATATCAATAATCGTTGTCTTTGTTTCTGCCCATTTACCAAATTTAAATCATCAATACCAAATCTCTCGATAAAACTTTTAGCGAAAGATTTATAATTATTTTGATAGTTTCTACTAATATGGTTAATGTAAAACTCCATATCTTTTGAGTTTAGATGTTTAGCTAAAAGTTTTAGATCTCCATCGAATTTAATGCAATATCCGGCATAAAAAGTATATTCTTCTTTTTCCCAAACAATAAAATTTGGTTTTAGATTTATTGGCGATGTTAATATTTTTTTACCAAATGAAGTATCAAGACCCTGTGACCTTCCAAATGCATACCAATCAACAGGATTCGGTTTTCCTTTATCGCGATTATCAAGAACTTCTTTTATTGCCTCAAAATATTTATATGTAAAAGGATATTTTTCTTTCAGATCCTTTTCTGGAATAATAGAATGCCTGCTGTTCACTTTTTTATAAGGGAAAATTATAAAACGATTTTGGTTCTCATTAGGATTTTTAAGCACAGAGGCTTTTATTATCGGTTTTAAAATTTCCCGTTCGACTTGGAATACTCTTCCATCTTTTAATTTAATTTCTGCGAAATCGCCATCGATTACAGGGTCCTTAAAAATATAATAATCATCTGCAAGCGTGGTTATCCCGACGTGAATTTTTGCAATTTCATTCAGATGCAATCCTCTTTTTTCAATTTTATTTAATTTTTCAAGAATATCGTTTGAAGTTAAAATCCAATTATCTTTGTTTAAATTTTCAATATTTATCTCATCAATATAATTTATATTTTCTTTATTGCCCTTAAATAAAAAAAAGGTGTTTTTCTTGTGGTTTTTATCTAAAATAGTTATCAAAGAATAAGTCGTAGCGTTATCAAATAATTGATTATGCTCAAAATCAATCAGTGTTTTTAATATTTGGTGGAATTTTATAAAGTTTCTTAAACCTTCGCCTGCTTTTGTTTTAAGATAAGTGTTTGGCGCAATATAACCCAATTTCCCGGTTTTTTTTAACAAATAATAACCGAGCTCAAAAAAGGTAATAAAAATGTCCGTTGACCCCTTTTTACATAATTGCCATTCATTCTGAATTTTTTCCCTTCTTTTTAGACCAAGATGTTGAATCCTAATATATGGTGGATTGCCAACAACGAAATCGAATGAACCAAAAAATCTACTAACGAAAAATTTATCTAAACTATCCGTCTTTAAGATATTCCATTTAATATTTTTTAAGTCATATTTTTTGGCAATACCTTCCAGTATTAAAATACATTTTTTTATAGCATTTTCGTCGATATCAAAGCCGAATATATTGTTTTCTATTTTTTCTTTTATAATCTTATTTTCTATTTTTGCTTTTTTAGCATCTTTAAGAAATCTAACAAGCACTTCGCTTAAAAATGCCCCATCTCCGCAAGCCGGATCAATAATCTTTTTTTGGTAAATATTATTTTTATAATCGAGATTGTCCAAAATTAACTCAACAATCCATTGAGGAGTATAAACAATGCCATTTAATTTTTTTTCGCTAATTTTCATAGTCTAGGATTTTAATTTACACAACGCTATTACTTTCCCAATGAAATTTTCTACTGATAATTGACTTTCTAAAATATTTTTTGTTTCTTCTGTCAGCCCTAAATTTTTTAAGTTTTCAAAATAAGCACATCCTCGTTTATCAAAATCTATTATAGCCATACCTAACACTTCTGGTTTGTGCGGGAAATCCAAATCATTAAAAAGTTTAACATATTTTACTAAATCATTTTCGTTTAAAATTTCTATCTTCTTTTCTTTTCCTCTCAGGCTGCCTTTATTTTTATCAT
Organism: bacterium Unc6; assembly: GCA_013626165.1. NCBI lineage: Bacteria > Pseudomonadati > Candidatus Omnitrophota > Candidatus Velesiimonas > Candidatus Velesiimonas alkalicola. Next base: position 80,938 of record NDHX01000005.1, on the reverse strand, counting down.
AATAGGGGGTGCGAGCTCGCAAAACTAGAAAATGGGCGAAGCCAACATTTACTCGTCTTATATTTGCGGTTTCTCCAAGTAAGTTTTCGAAATAATTATTTGAGTTCTGTTTATAATTTGAGGTAACAAACTTAAAACTAATTGTCGTAATTATTCTTTGATTTTTAAAAATAGAAATGTCTAGTGTTTTTGGATAGTATTTTCCATCTATTTTAAATTCTCCGTCTTTCCCTAAACTTTTAACCGAATATCCTTTCCCTAATTTATTTTCTATGACCTCGGCAAACCATTTATGTACAGGAATTAATTTTTTATTACTTCTAGCACCGAAAGTATTGTAAGCTCGAAATGTTTTTGAGATTGCTCTTAAAAATGAATTTTTCATAGTTTTATTTTATTAAATCCTCAATCGAAACACCCAGTGCTTTGGCGATTTTTGCCATAACAAAAACCGATGGCTTCTTAATAACGCCGGTTTCAATTTTAGTTAGCGTGGTGTAAGGAATATCAGCTTTTCTGGCAAATTCGTCCTGTGAAAGTTCAAGTTTAAGCCGAAATGATTTTATCTTTTTTCCCAGTTTATTTTCTTGATTATTTTCCATAATTTGATAACATTAAATTGTTCTGCTATAATTCTATACAAGTATATGATAACAAATAAAAACAAAACAATCAAGAAAAAGAAAAGCCCGCTTCTGACGTTCTGCTTTGCGGGACAAAGACAAAAAATTCATCCCGCCCTCTATGCTCATGATAAAGTTTTATAGAATTTATTTCAGAAATATTAAAAACAATAAAGCAACCAATTTTTGTGATGGGCTTAGAGGGCGGGACGGGTGGCGAGCCAAACTTCGCTTTTACCAACTGGCGGTGCCTGTTTGAAAATATCCGAACTGATTTTGTGACAGATTGGCTCCGCCGGGCAGAAAAGCAAAGACCAAACCCTTTTCTGCCTGCCTCGCCTTGCCTGCCCGACCGAAGCAGTGCGTAGGTGGGAAGCGGAGGCGAGAAGGACGATTTTCCGCCAGAGGCGGATCTGCCTCAGGCATGACAAGTTTTTCTTTGGCGGCAAATTTTCTTCTATATTTAATAATACCCTCTTGCTATTATTTTTTCAATTGTGTATACTAAAGTTATCAGAAAAAATATGCCATCGAAACATTATCCACAATCGAAATTGAATTTGTTTCCTTCAGACCCTGTAAAAAATTTAGACTTACAGAGCCCATTTTTTACTTCCCATCTTATTACCTATATTGGCAATAAACGACGGCTACTGCCTTTTCTGTATAAAGGATTTCTGAAAATCAGGGAAAAGTTAGGGAAGCAAAAAATGGTTATACTAGATGGCTTCGTCGGAAGTGGTGCGGCGGCTCGCTTGTTAAAAGCATTTGCGAGCGAACTTCATGTAAACGATTTGGAAGATTACGCCGAAACATTAAATCATGCTTATCTTGCTAATAAATCAGAAATAGATATAAAAGAATTAGAAAAATATATAAATTGGCTCAACGAAAATAAATTAAAACTTAAAGCTAATGATATTGGATTTATAGAAAAAAATTATGCTCCAAAAAATGATAATAATGTCCAACAAGGAGAAAGAGTATTTTACACAAACAAAAACGCAAAAATTATAGATAACTTACGGGAACTGATTGATGAAGTGCCAAGAAAATATAAACATTTTTGTCTCGCCTCGCTTTTGGTAAAAGCGTCTATCCACACAAACACATCAGGCGTGTTTAAGGGATTTCATAAGCACAACGGCAATGGACATTTTGGCGGACGGGGGGAAAACGCTCTTTCTCGTATTAAAAAAGAAATTTCGCTTGATGTGCCTGAATTTTCTGATTTTGAGTGTCCTGTGTTTGTTTGCAAACGAGATGTAAATGAACTGGTGAAAGACAAAAATATTCCATTCTTTGATTTAGTCTATTATGACCCACCCTATAATCAACATCCTTATGGCTCGAATTACTTTATGCTTAATATTATCAATGGCGGTAAGCCAGTGGGAATACAAGATGGTGTAAGCGGTATAGCAAAAGAATGGAACAGATCGGCGTATAACAAAAGAAAGATTGCCGAAGATGCGATGGATCAACTCTTGGCCGGTACTCGGGCAAAATTTATTGCGATTTCCTATAACGACGAGGGAATAATTCCAATTGATGTCTTCAAAAAAATTCTCTCGCAATACGGGAAATGGGAACTAATGGAGCAAGATTATAACACTTATCGCGGCTCAAGAAATCTGCGCGATAGGGATATAAAAGTCAAAGAATTGCTTTGGATTCTTGAAAAGAAAACTGCTTAAATCTCATCAAGTTTGCGTAGACGCGCAAGAGATTTATCGATAACTACTAACATAATTTTCGCGATTTCCTCTGCGCTCCATTTTGACATTCGAGCAAAAATTGTCGCTGGGCAGATTTGGGTATTACCGTGCTGCAAGCAATCAACATATACCCTATTGAGCGGAAGCCAATCATTTCCAGCTATCAACCTCATAAGAATCGAAGAATCTCTGTTTTTGAAACGGGAAGAATGCGGTTGTTTTTCAAAAATCTTGAAATCATCTTTAAGGAAAAAGTCAAACCCTTCAGTAAAAACAATATAAGGATTGTAGCCATAAAAACTGGTTAGTGTTTTTATGGCATTGGCGTTTTTAGCAAATCTCTCTATCGCATTACCTTGTGCTTGAGGCGGTCTTTTCTCTCTTGGAATTGAAGGGTCGCCGCCTTTCTTCTTCCAATCGGCGTCACTAATTGGCGTATATCCGTCATATTCTCCTTGATGTTTTACTTCAAGCGCGCCAATAATATGGTTAAAATTATCTTTTTTTGATTGAACAAAAAATATACCGCCATCAGGTTTAATTCCGTCTGCGGAGTCGAAGGCTTGTAATTCTTTGGGTTTTCTTTCTGGCAAACCGACTAATTTTGTGCCTCGGTTTATATACGCAATAGCATATCCAGCTTTCAAGTCTTTAAGACCCAGTGTCTCAAGATTATTAAAATCTAAGTGTGGGTATTTTTTAAGTATTGTTTCCCACACAATATTCGAAGCCACTTTTGCCGTATCCTCTTGTCCCTTGGATAAAAGGTTAAAGGGCGGACTTTTTCGTGTTTTTAGATGTTGTCGATGTCTCTTTTCCATAAAAGCATTTTTAAAATTTCATAAGGTTGTCTAACGAGATTTCTAGTGCCTTAGCGATTTTTTCAATATTCTCGAGTGTTATATTTTTTTCTGCCCTTTCAATCATTCCGATGTATGTTCTATGAACGCCGGCACGAGAAGATAACTCTTCCTGAGATAAACCTAATTTAAGCCGTCGTCCACGGACTTTATTACCAAACTTTAATAGTATTTCTCGTTTCACATTAGATACTTCTATTATATACACTTGCTATTTTTAGTTCTACATACTATAGTTAGCATAGAGATATTAGAATGAAAATAAAGAAAAGCTCGCTTCTGGCCAAAATAAAGTTCGAGCCGACCCCGAACAAATTTACTTCGCAAATTTAACGGGGCAAGCATTTTTTCAGGCCTGCCCCGTAGGGAAACGAAGTTTCTCCTTCGGGGTTCTTTGGCGGAGGGGAAGGGATTTGAACCCCCGATCCGTTTTAAGACGGATAACGGTTTTCGAGACCGCCGCATTCGTCCACTCTGCCACCCCTCCGAAAATATAGTAGGTAGTAGAGGTGAGGAATTTTTAATTTCCAATTTTGAATAAATTTTAAATTATAAAGATTTAATAAAAAGGTCTCCTATATAATACACAGGACACCTCCACATCACAGAACCTTATGTGTAATGATATTTAATATTTGATATTTGATATTTGACATTTCTATTCTTAAATTACCATATCTTTTATAAGGAGCATTCCAGACAATGTAACAGTGTTATGAAGAGAATGTGCAAATATTGAGGGAAATATAGAACCGGTGTTTTCATAAAGCCAGGCAAATAATATTCCTAAAACAAATATCGGCAATATTGAAGAGATGTTCAGGTGAAGGATAGAAAAAAAACAGGCGCTTAACAAAATACCTAAAACTTTTCCGTTTCTTACTTTTAAAGCAGGATATAAAAATCCTCTAAAAAACAATTCCTCAGAAACAGGCGCTATAATTCCTGCAATTATCCATATATATATAATAACAAAAAAATTTTTTTCTTTAACAAGAAATATGCTGATAGGATGGGGTTCTACATAAAATCCTAATAAGGTTGTAATAATTGCACCAACGATAGCTGCTGCAATAAACAAGGGCAAAGCCGCAATATAAGCCAGAACGGTAAAAACGATTTTTTTTGCCAATCCCTGTTTTATAAAACCCAGTGTCTTATAATGTTCTCTGTATATGAAAACAACATAGTAAATAACAAGCACCAGCAAAACACAAGCAAGGATAGAAGACTGACCAATCTTAAACCATTCTGTATTGGTTGATTTTAGAATTGAAGATTTACTTAAAAGGGCCGTTAAAACCGCCGTTCCTATTATACTGATAGACATTATCTTAAATGAATCAAAAACCTTCCACTTTATATCAAGATTTAAGGCAGGAAATTTTAAAGGCACATCTTTTTTTATAAGAAAACCCCCGATATATGTTGCAAGCAGTATAATGCCTGTTATTATTCCTAAAAACACACCTGCCAAAACTATTGAAATCCTTAAAAGTTGTGAGGATGTCAAATTTTTCCAATTTAATACAAAACTATCTTTTTCAAAAAAACCATTTACATTTGTATCTACATAAGGCAGGATTAAAACAGATGCCGCTATCAGAACAATAACAAGCCAGAATCTTTGTTTTTGAATAAAATTTTTTATTCTATCCCACTTCATCGTATTCTCTTACTCTGAAAACTGTCCCTAATTGGTGAGCAATTTCTTTGCATTTTTCAACATCCACTGTTGGAATTCTAACGACTGTTAGTTCTACATCTATATTAAGTTCAAGGCACCTTTTTGCAAACTCAAGTATTGCATCAAATGTTTTTTCGCCCCAGACAGGTTTGCATATTTTATTGTATGTGATAGAATCGTGAGCATCAAGGCTTATGCTTACCTTGTCAACCCTGCCTGCAATCTCAGGCACTATATCCTTCCCGGCAATAAGGCTGCCATGCCCATTGGTATTCAGTCGGACAGGAACACCCATCTTTTTTAATCTTTCTGCAACCCTTACAACAATATCAAGTCTTAGCGTTGGTTCCCCATATCCACAGAATACAACCTCTTTATATGATTTTGCATCCGCTATAGCATCTATAATCTGTTCTATTGCGGGTTCAGTTTCAAGTCTTAAAAAATGTCCTTTTATAAAATCGGTTTTTGCCCTTATACAAAATGAACAAACATTTGTGCATCTGTTTGTTATATTAAGATACAATGAATCTCTTATTGGATATGCAATGTTTTGTTTTGATTTTTCTTCTCCTATACTGAACAACTGTATTGCATTCAAACTTGTGATTCTTTCAACATCCTGCAGGGATAATTTCTTGATCTCTGTAAGAACCTTTCCAACCTCTATAACATAGCAGGGTTCATTTCTTTTTCCTCGGATACCTTGCGGAGCAAGAAAAGGGGCATCGGTTTCTACCATCATTTTTTCTATTGGAACATAAGAAACAACCTCTCTTAAATGTTTTGCTTTGGGATATGTTATATTTCCGGTAAACGATATATAAAGTCCTAAATCAAGAATAGATTCTGCCTGTTTTATATTTCCTGAAAAACAATGGACAACCCCTTTTACTTTATTTTTTGCGCCAGATTCTGCCCTGCGGGATAGTATAGATATTGCATCCTCAAATGCATCTCTTATGTGGATTATTAACGGAAGGTCAAGGTGTCCAGCAATCTCAATGTGTGCGTTAAAACTTTTTATTTGTTTCCCCTTTTTTGTCTCGGTTCTGTAATAATCAAGACCTGTTTCACCTATTGCAATAACTTTTTCAGATTTTGCAAGATCTTTAATAATCTTAAAATTCAGGGGCGTCCATTCATCTGCATCTATTGGATGGATGCCTATGGCTGCAAACACATTTTTATATCTTGCAGATATATCAATAGCATTCCTGCTGGATTGGATTGATGCTGCCGGATTTATAACTTTCTTTACACCACAAGAAAAAGCTTTTTCAAGAACACCATCCCTGTCCTTGTTGAAATTTTTAAAATCCAAATGACAGTGAGTATCTATCCACATATTACCATATCACCAGAGCACTGGTATTTCGTATCCCGTCGTCTGTTTTTTATGGAATACGATATACGGAATATGGACGACGAAATACGAAATACGGGCGACGGCTTTTACCTGTCACCTATTTTTTATGAAAGAGGAGACATTTCTCTTAATCTTTTTATTATCGGCGGGATTACCTTAATACAGTATTTGATATCTTTTTCTGTGTTCATTCTGCCGACAGAAAATCTTACAGAACCCTGGGATATAACAGGGTCAACGCCCATTGCCGTTAACACATGGGAAGGCTCCAGTGAACCTGATGTGCAGGCACTCCCTGTTGATGCACAAATCCCTTTCATATCAAAATTAAGTATTATAGATTCGCCTTCCACATATTCAAATCCAATATTTAAAACACCCGGGAGTCTTTGCGTGGGATGTCCATTCAAGTGAAGATGTGTAAGACTGGACAAAAGTCCCTGATGTAGCATATCCCTTAAATTTCTTATCCTGTCGGGTTCTTCGCTCATATTCTTCACTGCAATCTCAACTGCTTTACCAAAACCAACTATTAAGGGCACATTTTCTGTTCCAGCCCTTAATTTTCTTTCATGTGGGCCCCCATGCATCATCGGTATAAGGTCTACTTTTTTTCTTACATACAGGATACCTATTCCTTTGGGCCCATAAATCTTATGGGCAGAAAGAGAAAGCAAGTCCACGCCCATTTTTTCAACATCTAGGGGGATTTTACCGAAACTCTGAACAGCATCTGTATGGAATAGGACACCTTTTTCTTTGCAGATATCTGCTATTGCCTGTATTGGCTGGACTGTCCCTACCTCATTATTAGAATGCATAACTGTTGCAAGTATTGTCCTGTCGGTTATTGCATTTTTTACATCTTCAGGACTGACCAACCCGGTTTTATCAACATCTAAATATGTTACGGAAAAACCGTTCTTTTCAAGATACTGACAGGTTTTCAATACTGCAGAATGTTCAACCTTTGTTGTAATGATATGTCTGCCCTTATTCTGGTATGAGTATGCAACACCTTTTATTGCAAAATTATCAGCCTCTGTACCCCCTGAAACAAATATTATATCAACCGGTTCTGTTCCAAGTGCTTCACCTATAACGGTTCTTGCCTTTTCAATTGCAATTTTTGCAGATTGTCCTTTTGAGTATATACCTGATGCGTTGCCGTATTCCTGTTTATAATAGGGAAGCATTGCCTCAAGCACCAGTGGATCTACAGGTGTTGTTGCATTATTATCAAGATATACAATTCTTTTCATAGCCTCCTTCCTACCTGCTTACCTGCCAAGCTCGACAGGTGAACTATTAAATATGTTATCAAATCATAGTTTTTTGTCAAATTACGCCTGCATTAAAAACTTCTTGATAAATTTATTTTTTTATTTAGAATAAAACCTATGGATTTTATTTACGCAATACTTGCAAGTCTGTTGGTAAGTATAATCTCACTGGTTGGGATCTGTACTTTGATTTTTAAAAAAGAACTCTTAGAAAGAATTCTTATATCTCTGGTTGGCCTTTCAGCAGGAGGACTTATAGGTGGGGCTTTCTTTCATCTGCTTCCAGAAGCAATTAAAAATCTGAATTTATTTAAGGTTTTTGTTATTACACTTTTCGGTTTTCTTCTTTTCTTTGTCATTGAAAAATATCTTTTCTGGAGACACTGCCACCGCGGGCAGTGTGATGTTCATATATTTAGATACCTTAACCTGCTCGGTGATGCTGTGCACAATTTTATAGACGGTGTTATAATAGGAACAGGTTTTAGAATAGGGCCTTATATAGGCATTCCAGCAACTGTTTCTATCATTATGCATGAAATTCCGCAGGAAATAGGAGACTTTGGAGTTCTTGTATATGGTGGATTCGGTAAATTTAAGGCTCTTTTCTATAATTTTCTTTCGGCACTAACCTCAGTGCTTGGCACAATATTAGGATTTTATCTATCATCTCACATCCAAGCATTTTCATTCTTTCTCCTGCCATTTGCAGGTGGAGGATTTTTATATATTGCAATCTGCGACCTTATACCAGAAATTTATAAACAAAAAGATACAAAAAGAACTAACACAGCCATGCTGTTTTTTGTGCTCGGCATTTTGGTGATGTTTCTTTTAAGATTTTTTTTCCATATCTGTCCTTAAAGATAATAAAGAAAAAAATGAAAACAGGAAAACAGGTTGAGAAAGATTCTGTATTAGATATCGCAGGATTTATTTTATGCTCCGCAAGGACGGCACCAAAAACAAAGGGGTTGGACAATATAGAAACCATACTCATAGACGATGAACAGACAAGAAGTAAGATTGTAGAAAAAATGAGACAGATCTCAAAGAGTGAACACAGACCTTCTTTTGAAAGAGACGCTAATTCTATTCAGTCTGTTCCTGCTATTGTTGTAATAGGTGTGAAAGCAAATCCTGCGGGACTAAACTGTGGATACTGCGGATATCCGACCTGTGAGGAACTAAAAAAGACAAAGGGTGTCTGTGCATATAATTCAATTGACCTTGGGCTGGCGACTTCTTCTTCTGCAATAATTGCAAACAAGTTCAATGTAGACAACAGAATTATGTTTTCAATAGGAAGAGCCGCACTTGACCTGGGACTTTTTGAAAAAACCTCAGAGACTTCACCATCAGGTAAGGTTGTTCAGGCGCTTGGAATTCCTTTAAGTGTAAGCGGTAAAAATCCATTTTTTGACAGGAAATAACCTTTTTTCTTCTTCCATTCTCCCCTTTCAAACCATATTACCGTAATAATTCCGTTCACGACTGTTGTAAGGACAATTGACCACCATATTCCGTTTGTCCCCCATATTTTGGAAAAAAAGAATGCAAGGGGTATCTGTAGCCCCCAGAGTGAAAAAACCGTAATAACCATTGTTGCAAGTGTATCGCCCGCACCCTGTAAAGCCCTTCCAAGAACAACGCCAAGCGCCGTGAACACATAGGATAGGGGGACTATCCTTAAATAATCGGAACCTATTTGTATAACATCTGTTTCTTTGTTAAATACGGCTATGATAAAAGGAATAACGATTGACCCACAACATGGTTTGCAAAATCATAATTTTTTGAACCGATGTATCTTGAAACAATGGCAATTGTCCCCGATGATATTCCCACAACAATGGGAAATAAAATCATAAGGATTGTTCCGCTTGTCGCAACGGATGCAATTGCAATACTTCCTAATTTCCCTACCCAAAAAAGGTCTATGAGGGTTTGTATATTCTGCAATACGGCGTTTATAAGCATGGGTATAGAAAGGTTTATAAGTGCCCGGACGGTATTTCCGCTTGTTATGGTATCGTTATTGTATTTTAATTGTACTATCTTCAAGTGGTGGTAACAAATCTTTGTTTTACCTGCCCAAAATTTGCTCTTAAATAAGCAAAATTTTGGGCAGGAAAACAATGAAAAAGATTTCTTTGACGCCTACCAGAACCTCCAGTAGAATACCAACAAAAAGGAGGTTCGGGTATAGGAGAAAGAGAGTGTCTTTATAGAATGAGAATGAGGATATTCGAAGAGGCAGATAAAAACCGGGAACCAATAACCTCCCTCTGCAAAAGATATGGAGTGAGCAGAAAGTGGTTCTATAAGTGGAAGAAGAGAAGAGATAAAGAAGGAGATGAAGGTTTAAGATCAAGGACAAGAAGAGCTCCCAGGATGCCCAATAGAGTGCCAGAAGAAATAGAAGAGCAGATTCTAAACTTCATAAATGTTGACTAACGATACATTAAGTATACAACTTAATGTATCGTTAGTCAACACATAAGAATATAAGTGTGCCCTGAAACTGTATACGTTTTTTCATATTAAATCTTTCTTCTCAACGGCCGAACTTAAACGTTATTATATCTCAAGATAGCACGCCTACTAAAAATAGTCAATGAAGTGTATAAGTTATGTCAACAGTTTGATTATATGCTTGGCAAGATAGTCGTCAATTTCATTGTGTCTTGGTACAGGTTGTCTTTTGCCGGTTTTGGGATTCACGTAAAGATCATGATTTCTTCCGTGTCTGACAAAAACGCATCCTGCTTCACCTATCTTTTTGATGAGTTCTTTCAGTCTCATACGGTAAGGGCAAGTTCTTTGATTTGGTGTTCTTTAGGGACTTCGTCCATTGCCATAAGCAGATAGGCGTCCCTTAAGTTTTCTTCCAATTCCTTAAGAGTCTTGCCCTGAGTCATTATCTCCGGATGTTCGAGAAGTTTGCCAACCCAAAACTTTTTCCCTTTCCAATATATCATCTTCATTTTTGTCCTTCTTGCGGTTCTAATGATAGATCTCACCTGCCCGAAAACGCTACTGCGTTTGAGGGTCAGGTGCAGCGCCTTGTTAGACACATTTGTTCACACAACTTGATAGATCAATGGTCGAAAATGAGGGATTGGTATCGGTTTTCCATTAGTACGTGCTGCCTCAAGCCATGCTTCTTTTGCTTTCAATACCTCTTCCAGTGCCTCTTCTGGCGTTTTGCCAAAAGCGGAGCAATGTTTTAAGTCGGGTATATCTGCAATGTACCCCTCGTCTTCGTCACTGTAAAATACATTGACATGGTAATCTTTCATGCTTCATCCTCCATTTGAAGATTATATCGTTCAACAATCTGCAATAATTGTTTCACCTGGTATGACTTTGCTTTTCCTTTAACATCTTGGAGATTTACCAATTCTGGCACGTCGGGATGTACAAAAATATGATGGCTGCTGTTGATACGGTCCAACCGAAATCCAAACATCTTAGCACCCGCTACTGCCTCTGAAAATCTGATATTTTTTGAACCGGAAAGTAGCTTTTGTAGCAGTTTACTTTTATTCATAATCTTTCTCGTGTGTCTAACAATTAATATACGAATTCGTTTTTTATAGTTTTCTGTACTGCCATAAGCATTATTGTAGCAGATTCACTTAATCTTTCAATATAAATTGGTTGACCGCATTTCGTAATTTGCCAGAGTAGAAATGGAGCTGTGCAACAGGCTCACAATACACTTACAGGATCTACATCTATAAAAAAGCGCATCTTTGTTGAATGTTCACATCTTTTTATACATTCCCATATACCGGTTTTTGCACTTTCCCACAATTCTTCTGGAATCCTTACTGTAACAGTCCATCTGTATTTGCTTTTCAAAAAAGATAAAGGCATAGGAGCAGGTCCTACAACGGATGCACCTGTCTTTCTTAAAAATGTCTGGAGTTCATAACAGACTGTATCAGCCGCATCTTTTGCTTTCTGCTCTTTATTCGCTTTTGATATAATCTGAAGAAGTTTTGAAAAAGGAGGCAGGAAAAGTTCTTTTCTGCTTTCTATTTCCCTGCTATAAAAATCTTTATAAGAATGTATTTTTATATCGCGTATTACATAGTGCTGTGGATGATATGTCTGTATAACAACCCTTCCGGGTATAATACCCCTTCCGGCACGGCCTGAGACCTGTGTAAGAAGATGAAATGTTTTTTCAGATGACCGAAAGTCTGCAAAGTTTAGTGCCGTGTCAGCAGATATTATACCGACAAGAGTTACATTCGGAAAATCAAGTCCTTTTGCTATCATCTGTGTTCCTATCAAAACATCAATATTACATTTTGCAAATTCACCCAATATCCTTGAATGTATTCCTTTTGTCTTTGTTATATCAGTGTCCATCCTTTCAACTCTTATATCTTGAAAAACCCTGGCAACCTCTTTTTCAACTCTTTGCGTGCCGACCCCCTGAAATTGTAGATAATCCATTTTGCACTCAGGACAAATTCTTGGCGCTTTCATATTAAAATTACAATAATGGCATATAAGTTTTTTTTCTGTGCTATGAAAAATCAAAGATACATTACATCTTTTGCATTTTATTACACATCCGCACTTCCTGCAAAAAAGATATGTTGAATGGCCTCTTCTGTTTAAAAAAAGAACTACCTGCTGGCGTTTGTCAAGAGTTTCTTCCATTCTTAATATTAAATAATCTGACAGTACAGGGCTTCTGTTTCCTTTTACAATCTCTTTCTTCATATCAACAATATCAATTGCAGGTAGCGGTCTTGATTCAACCCTGTGTGAAAGTGTCAGATGATGGATTTGACCCTGGGATGCCCTATAAAATGTTTCAAGTGAAGGGGTGGCACTACATAGAATAAGAACAGCACCGTGCTGTATTGCTCTGCGTCTTGCAACATCTCTGGCATTATACCTCGGTATATCATCCTGTTTATAAGAATTTTCCTGTTCTTCATCAACTATAATAACCTTAAGATTTTGGACAGGAGCAAATATTGCAGAACGGGCCCCTACAACTATTTTTGCATCTCCTTTGACTATCCTTTCCCATTCTAATCTTCTTTCTGCACAGGTAAGATGACTGTGCAAGACTGCAACATTTCTTTCAAACCTTGACCTGAACCATCCGACCATCTGAGGGGTAAGTGAAATTTCGGGAACAAGGATTATACTTGAAAATCCATTTTCAAGAGCAAATCCGACAGAACGCATTGCCACTTCTGTCTTACCGCTTCCTGTTACACCATAAAGTAAAAACTCGGTATATGATTTTCCTATGCTGTCTGTTATAGATTTAAAAGCAGCATACTGCTCTTCATTTAACTGAACAGATGTTGCTATGGGGTTCCATTCTTCTTTTTTAGTCTTGCGAGTTTTTACTTTTCTTTCAGGAAGTATAGTCCAGGAAGGAACACAGGATAAAAGTGCTTCGCCGATAGAACAGAAATAGTTTTGGGAAATCCATTCTGCAAGTTGCAGGACATTATCATCTAGCACCTTTTTGTTATCCAGAACCTTTTCAATCTGAAGAACCTTTTGTTCCGGAATATTACAGGATATATCCATCCCAACAACAAAACCAATCTTTTTTTTATGTCCGAATGTGACCTTAACCCTGTAACCTGTAAGGTCTCTGCCCATGTCCTCATCTTTGATTTTATAATGATACAATCCTCGCAATGGTAGAGGGATTGCAACTATTGCATATGGTTTTATTTCCATATTTTTCCCGTCTTAACCTGTTTTATTTTCCCTGCCTGTTATATAAAGCAAAAAGTTCTCAAATTTTAATTAGATAGAAAGTCTTATCTAAAGGGGTTTATTTTTTTACTGCCTTATTATATCATACCAGTATGCTCGTAGTCTCTGCCTCTGTATCTTTTAATTATAATAAGGAAAAATTTTTTTCTTGACACCATTAGAAGTTTATGATAAAATTTTTATTGGAGATGGTCGTGTGTGACAAGATTTTGTTGCGTCCCCGACAGAGGGTTCACTTATAATAATTAGCCTCCTGGGAACTGACTGTTTTTAAGGCTTTCGGGGACAATTTAGGATAATTTTATGAGAAAAAAAAGAAATTTCCTGGTGTTATACGGTGGAGCCTATCTCTTTCTTCTGCCTAACCTTTTAGGGTTTCTTGTTTTTACGATAGGGCCCGCCCTCTGGTCCTTGTTCCTTGCTTTTACCGAATGGGATATTCTTACTCCATTGAGGTTTGTCGGTTTTTCCAATTTTGTCGAACTGTTAGGGTTTCATAGTACTCCCACCGGCCTGGTCGCCAATGATCCTCACTTCTGGTATTACCTCTGGAATACCATTTTCTACATGCTCTTTATTCCGGTGGGCATGGCTCTATCTCTGATAATGGCGCTTCTTTTGAATCAGAAAATAAAGGGGATTACCATCTACCGCACCATCTATTTTCTGCCCACGGTATGTTCCGGGGTGGCACTTGCTATTCTATGGCGATGGCTCTATAACCCCGACTTTGGTTTGATCAACACCTTTTTAGCCCGGGTCGGCATCCAGGGACCGGGATGGTTATCCAGTATCGAATGGGCAAAACCGGCTATTGCTTTTATGGGGTTGTGGGCAGGCCTTGGTGGATTTAACACCATCCTTTATCTTGCCGCTTTACAGGGGGTGCCGCGGCATCTCTACGAGGCAGCGGACGTGGACGGTGCCAACTTCTGGCAAAAGTTTCTATACATCACTCTGCCCTGCATTACTCCCACTACATTTTTTATCTTTGTGATGAGCGTCATTGGCGGATTCCAGGGCGGGTTTATGTCCGCCTATATGATGACCGGTGGTGGACCAGCCGGCGCCACCACCACCATCGATTACTATATTTATATTAATGCATACCAGTGGTTTAAGATGGGCTATGCTTCTTCTATCGCATGGGTACTCTTTGCCCTTGTTTTCATCGCCACACTACTGAACTGGAAGTACGGAGGAAAAGGGGTAAAGTATGTTTAAGGGGCAGAATGAAAAACATCTAAGTCGGGCAGAATCCAAGCGTCGGAAGAAAAAGAGGGATATAACCTGGAAAGCCCTGTGGATTTTCATCTTAAGTTTAGGTGCGATAACAATGTTAGTGCCTTTTCTGTGGATGCTTTCCACGTCCTTAAAGGAAGCAGGTGCGGTCTTTACCTTCCCGCCTCAGTGGATTCCCAGTCCCATTGTCTGGAGAAATTACATTGATGCCTGGCGCGCAGTGCCTTTTGGCCGGTTTTATCTTAACTCCATCTTTATTGCTCTCTGTCAGACCGTGGGTGTTCTTCTCACCAGTTCTTTAGCTGCCTTTGCTTTTGCGCGCCTAAAATTCCCAGGCCGGGATAAACTTTTCTTCCTTTATTTGGCTACAATGATGCTGCCGGGCGCGGTTACAATGATTCCCACCTTTATTCTTATGAGACTTTTCGGCTGGATTGACACCTATAAGGCTTTAATTATCCCGGGATTGTTTACTGCTTTCGGAACGTTTCTTTTAAGGCAGTTTTTTATGTCAATTTCCAGCAATTTAGAGGACGCAGCGCGAATTGACGGATGCAATAAATTGGGCATTTACCGCCATGTGGTTATTCCTCTTTCTAAACCCGCACTAGCCACACTCGGCACGGTAACCTTTATTGGTTCCTGGAATAATTTTATGTGGCCCTTAATCGTTACCAACAGTATGGAGATGAGGACTTTGCCGATAGGAGTGGCTTCTTTCCAGGGGCTTCATACGACCGACTGGACTCTCCTGATGGCTGCCTCCATAATTGTGATGCTGCCCACACTGATTGTCTTTATATTTAACCAGCGGTTCTTTGTGGAAGGGATAAAACTGACGGGAACCAAATATTAACCTTAATGAAGAATTGAGTTTTCGGTATCTAAATCAAAGAGTTGTATCTGTTTGGGGTCAAAGGAAATCTTAATTTCCTCCTGTATTTTTCTTATCTCTCCGCTTACAAACCGGCGGCACAAGAGCAAATTTTCTCCGCAACGCAGGTGCAGCAGGGTTTCGTTGCCCAGAGGCTCCACCACTTCAACCTGAACCGAAATCTGGCCATTTTCACCAATGGAAATGTGTTCAGGTCTGATTCCTAAATAGATCTTTTTCTCCCGGTAAGGACTTACCTTTTCTGTAATTTCAGGTGCAAGCAAAATCTTAAACACCTCTGTTTTAAAAAAGAAGCGGACTTCTTCTTTGACAATCTTACCCTCAAAGAAGTTCATTGGGGGTGAACCGATAAAACCGGCCACAAATTTGTTGACCGGGAATTCATACAGGTCCAGGGGTGCGGCAATCTGATGAACCAGGCCGTCTTTCATAACCACAATCCGCTCACCCATGGTCATTGCTTCTACCTGGTCATGAGTGACGTAAATCATAGTTGCCTGAAGCCGCTGATGAAGTTTGATAATTTCCAGCCTCATCTGTACCCGCATCTTGGCATCAAGGTTGCTCAAGGGTTCGTCAAAGAGAAATACCTTGGGTTTGCGGACAATGGCTCTGCCTACCGCCGCTCTTTGTTGTTGTCCTCCGGACAATTCTTTGGGAATGCGGTGGAGCAGGTCATAAATACCTAACATCTGTGCTGCATCCTTAACGCGCTGTTTAATCTCAGGGGCCGGCAATTTTCTTAACCTTAAGCCAAAAGAGAGGTTATCATAGATAGACATATGGGGGTAGAGGGCGTAATTTTGGAAAACCATTGCGATGTCCCTGTCTTTGGCTGGCAGGTCATTAACCAGAAGATTATCAATGTGAATTTCTCCTTCGGTAATGTCCTCCAGACCCGCAATCATCCTTAAAGTGGTAGACTTCCCGCAGCCAGAAGGACCTACCAGGACCACAAACTCTTTATCTTTGACCTCCAGGTTAAAATCCTTGACCGCGATTACTTTACTGCCGTAAGTTTTACCTACTTTCTTCAAAATTACTTTTGCCATTTTACTCCAATGGAAGTATGTGATATGTTATATAAAAAACGCATTAAACACTTAGGTAAATAGACCATAGGTTATTTAGACTGTAAGTATAAACAAAAAATACTAACAGCCTATAGCCCACAGCCTAAATAACCTGAATAGCAACTTAAACAATTATTTATTACACTGCACATATCATATATCATACAAATCCCCACTTGTTATAAGTTTATCATATAACTTAAATTTTGTCAATACTTTTTTATCTTTGTTTGAGAATGGGAAAAACATCCCTGCCTGCGGTACCTGCCCTTAACCTGTCTTGTAGACAGGGATTTTTGAATTTTCTACCCTGTTGTTGAAAATTTATTGTAATATTTCTTCCATAAAATATAATAAATATTGTGAAAGATGTGTTTACTCAACCGAATTTTATTACACAAAAACTATGCCTTAAATGCAGGGTATGTTGTAGATTTTCAAGCCCTGATACACCGATAAGACCATATCTTGATGCAGAAGAGGTCCTTAATCTTTCCCCGTACATACAGGATATATATCTTCCGCATATTGACAATAGAAGGGGAACAAGAATCGGATTGGTTCAAAAAAAAGATGTGTGTGTATGCCCGTTTTTTGACACTGATAAAAGTTCCTGTAATGTCTATAAGAGAAGACCTTTTGATTGCCAGTTGTACCCTTTTGTTGTTATGGAAAATAAACATCGCAATGCCATTGTGGTCGGCGCAGATTTTTCCTGTCCAATCATAAGAAGTATGTGGGGAAAGGAAAGCTTTAAGAAATATGTAGAATACCTTGAAGAATATTTTAATAAAAATCTTACGGAATACCTTGAAAAAAATCATTGTTTCATTATGGAATATCAGGCGTCTGTGCAGAAACTTTTTTCTGTTAAACGCTCAACAGAGAGATTTTTACCCATAGGGTTAAAAAAAATTTGCATCAGAGACAAAGATATTATACAGAACTTTTTTAATAAATATAACTCCTTTTTAAGTTCATATTCTTTTCTGTCCATATTTATATGGAAAGATATTTTGCATATTGCATGGAAAATTATTGAGGACCACCTTTTTATATTTGCAAAAACAGGAGGCTGGTTTTTGCTTTTGCCGCCGATAGGCAACGGCCATCAATTAAGCACAGGGATGGACATTCTTAAGCAGTTAAACGGCAAAGATTCAGCCGTTTCAAGAATAGAAAACCTTGCTCTGCAGGATTGCGAGGAACCTTATTTGGATTTTAAAAAATCTGATTTAGAATATATCTGCCTTACAAAAGAACTTGTAGAATTAAAAGGAGATAGATATAAATCAAAAAGAGCTAACTGTAATTATTTTAATAACAGGTATAAATATACATATAGAAATTTTTCAAGGCATCAAACACAAGAAGCCATTGCTCTGTACTTAAGATGGGCAAAAAAAAGAATAAGAAACAATCAGTCGCAGGACAAATACAATGAGGATGAATACTATAACATGCTTATATCGGATTCTGCTCTGGCACACCAAACAGGAATGCTATATGCAGAAAGGTTAGGGCTTGAAGGAAGGGTTATATATATCAACAATAAAATAGAAGGGTATACATTTGGTTTTCCTTTAAGACAGGATACATTCTGTATTCTTTTTGAAATTGCAGAACCGGAAATAAAAGGACTTGCACAATGGATGTTCAGGGAATTTTGCAAAGAACATATTTCTTATAGATATATAAGTTTGATGGGAGACAGCGGCCTGGAAAATTTAAAAAAAGTAAAAACTTCTTACCGTCCCATAGTAAAAATACCGGTTTTTACAACCTCATATTTTATTTGAAAGAAGTATCATTTTTTACACCCTTTTTAAGCCTTAAAAGATACTCTATAGATAAATCAAGGTCTCTAAATAATTTACTTAAACGTGTCAATGACCTTACCCTTGCAATAAGTTCAAGTCTGTCTATGGGTTTGGTAAGAAATTCATCACAACCGTTTTCTATTGCCCTTTCTCTTTCTTGCGGAAGGGCCGTAATCATTACAACAGGTATAGGAGAGGTTGCATCGCTTCCTTTTAATGCTTTCAAGACTTCAATTCCATCCATAACGGGCATTCTTATATCAAGAAGTATAATATCCGGTTTTTCATTCTGTGCAAGCATAAGTCCCTGTTTTCCATCAACGGCGGTAGATATCTCGTGCCCTTCTTTTTTAAGAATGATACTTATAATCTCTCTTGTAGATTCTTCGTCATCTATTATAAGAACCCTTCCCATGTCCCTCCTTTTTAATAGTTTAAGACAGCTGCACAACCCCAATCCCACTAATTTCAAATGCACCAGTGCACCAGCGCACCAGAGCACCAGGGCACCTGACCTTTGTAGCCTTTTCTAATCTTTTCTAATCTTTCGTATACTTTTTTTTAATTTTTTTTGGGGGATGGAAAAAGACATCCCTCCCCGACAAGTCGGGGCAGGCCCCATTAGAAACTTAAGGAGCAACTGGTGCTCTGGTGACTGGTGCTCTGGTGCTCTGTCCTACCCGACCTTCATTTTTTGAATTTGTTTTTACCTTTACATACACACAATCTTCATTTCTTGCCCTTTTACATTTATATTTTACAAATTTCTTGCCATAAATCAATCTTTTAAACTATAATATTATACATGATTTATGACGAATTTCAAAAAAAGGCAATTGAACATCTCAATAGCGGTTTATCTGTTATAGTTTCTGCACCAACAGGGGCCGGTAAGACTGCTATTGCAGAACATCTTATCTCAAAATGTCTTCAGGATAGAACAGGTATAATATATACAGCCCCATTGAAGGCTCTTTCAAACCAGAAATTCAGGGATTTTAAATCCCAGTTCCCAGGACACGTAGGCATACTTACAGGGGATGTTTCAATAAACCCTCAATCGCTTGTTATGATAATGACAACAGAGATATTCAGGAACAAAGTTCTTGAAGAAGCACATGCGCTTAAACAATATTCCTGGATAATATTTGATGAGGTCCATTACATAGACAATCCTGAAAGAGGAACTGTGTGGGAAGAATCTTTTATATTCCTTCCGGAACATATGAACATACTTGCACTTTCTGCAACAATTCCCAATGTCCACCATCTTGCAAGGTGGATACAAACTATTCATAAAAAAGAAGTAAAAGTTGTAATAGAACATAAGAGGCCTGTTCCTCTTCATTTTTATTTCTATTGTCACAATAAAATATATAACAACATTGAGGTCTTAAAAAAAAGTACAAACAGAGAAGCACCAAACAGGCTTAACTCACTGATTGAATATATACAGAAGGTTGAAGGATTTCCTTGTATATATTTTGTATTCGGAAGAAACAGAGCTGAAAGTCTTGCACTTGAACTTATTCACCATAATTTTCTTAAAACCGATGAAAGCCAGAAGATATCTTCAATGTATAATTTACTGTGTGAAAAATTTTCACTACAAGATGAACCATCGGCAAAACAGATTTATCCGCTTATTCAGAAAGGCATAGCATACCATCATGCAGGGATGCTTCCGACACTTAAAGAAACCATAGAAAGATTATTCACAAGCAGGCTTCTTAAAATAATATTTACAACAGAAACATTTGCACTTGGTATAAATATGCCCAGCAGAACGGTTATATTTGATGAGCTTAAAAAGTTTTACGGCAACAGAATAGAGAACCTGAAAACAAGGGACTTTTATCAGATGGCCGGAAGAGCAGGAAGAAGAGGCATGGACAAACAAGGGTCTGTGTACTGCAGAATAAATCCTCGCTATACAACCCCTGACAATATAAAACGGATAATTTACGGAAATCCCGAAGAGGTAAAAAGCCAGTTTAACGCATCCTATTC
The DNA here is from genome assembly GCA_013626165.1 of bacterium Unc6. Taxonomy (NCBI): domain Bacteria; kingdom Pseudomonadati; phylum Candidatus Omnitrophota; genus Candidatus Velesiimonas; species Candidatus Velesiimonas alkalicola. The sequence goes on along the minus strand of NDHX01000005.1, from coordinate 60,589 downwards.
AACACTTCTTAACCTTTATCAGAGATATGGAGAAAATTTTTTGAATATATATCCATCTTCGCTTCATTATTTTCAAACCAAAAAATACCAACACAAGGAGACAACCCGCCTTATGAAAGATAAAATAAACTGCCTTAAAGAAAGTCTGAATATAAAAAACGGCACTCTTACCGATAAAGGTATATTTGCCAAAAGTGTTCCGAGTTATGAGATTTTACTTTCTGAATTGTATGAAAAAGGTGCACTTGAAAAATTAGATAAACTCTCTCTCGGGATATTAGCCAATGCCATTGTATTTGAACCAAGAAAACATCAAAAAGAAAAACCTCTATCAAAAAAAATAAACGCCCTAAAACAGATGTGCGATAATTTTTATAAAAAAATAAACTATCTTGAATCAAAATACAGGATCTATCCGAAAAGCAAACAAGCACATTTTCACCTTGCAGAGGCAACACATATGTGGCTTCAAGGGGCAGGATTTCAAAATCTTTTTCAATGGACAGATACAGATGAAGGGGATGTAATAAGATATTTCAGGATGAGTATTCAAGTTTTAAGAGAAATCCATAATTCTCCGATACTTTCAGATGGACTAAAACAAAGATTGAAAGATACAATACACTATTTTAACAGGGATGTTGTGGATGCGGAAAAACAACTTTGTGAGTAAGTCCCTGAATAGAACAGGCGGACATGTGCCTGGGAAAACCTTTGTTCGTATATCGTCGTAAGTATCTTTTATAGAATGCGGTATACGGAATATGGTCCACGGACTATTGGGGCGAGTATAATGTGCTCTTAAGTTTTTATTTCTGGAAGGATAATGGAAAGTTTCTCTGCAAAAACTGTGCCTCTAAATGCCTTCCCTTCTGGATATAAACTTATTGTTGAGTGTAGAAGTGTACCCACAGGAGACCAAAAATACATCGCCTAAATTTATAAAAGGCACACCTAGTTTTTCTCCTCCATTTTATATATTACCTCATTTTTATCAAGAATCTTTAACTCTTCTTTTGCAACACCAATCCTGTAAGAAGGGTCATTTTTAAATTTATCAATATCTTCTTGAAGTTTTCTGTTTTGTTCTTTTATTCTTATGTTTTCCTCAGACAGATGTGTTATAGATTCTTGCATTTTTCTTAGCCTTAAATAACCGGGAAGAAGCATAAGAAGAATAATAAAAAAACATACTGCAACAGTTATTACTACTTTTTTTGCTTCCATAAGATACCGCCGTATATTGCCGAAGAACCAAGCGATTCTTCTATCCTTATCAACTCATTATACTTGGCAACCCTGTCTGTCCTTGAAACAGAGCCAGCCTTTATCTGTCCTGAATTTGTGGCAACTGCAAGATGTGATATTGTTGTATCTTCTGTTTCACCCGAACGATGGGAAATAATTGATGTATAATGATGCTTGTGTGCCATCTCTATTGTATCAAGTGTTTCTGTAAGTGTGCCTATCTGATTTACTTTTACAAGCACTGAATTTGCAACTCCCTTTTCTATTCCCTGTATAAGTCTTTTTGTGTTTGTTACAAAAAGGTCATCCCCGACAATCTGTATCTTACTCTTAAGTTTTTCCGTTAACATCTTCCATCCGTCCCAATCATCTTCTGCAAGTCCGTCTTCTATAGATACTATCGGATACTGTTTCACAAGTGCCTCATAAAAGGCAATCATCTCTTCCGATGTTTTTACGGATTTTTTTTCTGCTTTTAATATATATTTTCCCGGCACCTTGGTTGCACATGTTTTATCTGCGCCATAGAAACTGCTTGCTGCAGGGTCAAGTGCAATGGATATATCTTTGCCGGGCTTATATCCTGCAGAACCTATTGCCTCAACTATTATATCCAATGCCTCGGTGTTAGAAGAAAGATTGGGTGCAAATCCGCCCTCATCACCGACTGCTGTACTTAACGACTTTTTCTTTAATATATTTTTCAGGCAATGAAATGTTTCAGCACCCATCCTTAGGGCATCACCGAAAGATATAGCGCCTATGGGCATAATCATAAACTCCTGTAAGTCCACATTGTTATCTGCATGTTTCCCGCCGTTTAATATATTCATCATAGGTATAGGTATTACCTTTGCATTTAAACCCCCGATATATTTATACAAAGGGATGTCAAGGGAAATTGAAACCGCCTTTGCACAGGCAAGAGATACACTCAGAATTGCATTGCTCCCAAGTTTTTCCTTGTTAGAAGTGCCGTCAAGGTTTTTCATAACCCTGTCAACAGCGACCTGATCTGCGGCATCCATTCCTACAACATGTTTTTTTATAAATATATTAACGCCTGAAACTGCTTTTGTGACCCCCATCCCAAGGTATCTTTCCTTATCGTTGTCCCTTAACTCAACTGCTTCATGCTCACCTGTGGATGCACCACTTGGAACGGATGCTCTCCCCACTGTTCCGTCTTCAAGAATAACATCTGCTTCCACAGTGGGGTTACCTCTTGAATCAAGGATTTCTCTTCCTGCTATATTTACAATGATCTTCTTCATCTGTTCCTTCCGACTGCTCAATTATATACTTAAAACCTTATCTGTCAGTCTATTTTTTGTTCTACTAATGGTGCAGGTGTATTTTCTTCCTGTGCCGCAGAAACAAATTCTGTTTCTTCGCTGTAGCGGAAAATCTTCCCCTCGTAATTTCTTAATGTATACACACCATTAGACTCAGATACAATATAGTTTGGAGCAATAGGTATCTTCCCCCCTCCACCGGGGGCATCAATAACGTATGTAGGGACCGCATAACCTGTGGTATGTCCTCTTAATTTTTCCATCAATTGAATACCCACTGAAACAGGAGCTCTAAAATGACTTGTCCCTCTTGCCAGGTCGCATTGATACATATAGTAAGGTCTTACCCTTATTGCTAAAAGATCATGCATAAGTTTTTTCATTATGTATAGCCTTTCATTAATACCTTTAAGAAGGACGGTCTGGCTTCCCATAGGAATACCCGCATCAACAACATCTGAACAGGCTCTTTTACATCTTTTTGTAATCTCTTTCGGATGATTAAAATGTATGGACATCCACAACAGATTATATTTTTTAAGTATTGAAATTAAATTTCCTGTTATACGCATCGGAAGCGTAACAGGAACACGGCTTCCAATCCTTACAATCTCAACACTTGATATTGAACGGATACCTTTCAGTATTGTTTCTATCCTCTCATCTGGCAGCATAAGAGGGTCTCCACCTGATATAAGAACATCTCTTATCTTTTTATTTGCTCTTATATATTCAAAAGCCTTTTCAAGGTGTTCCGAGATAGAAAAATCACCTTCTCCTACAAGCCTTCTTCTTGTGCAGTGTCTGCAATACATTGCACACTGGTCCGTTGCAAGAAGAAGGACCCTGTCAGGGTATCTGTGGACAAGCCCCGGCACCGGAGAATCCTCATCCTCAGAAAGAGGGTCTGTTGTTTCCTGTGCTGTAACATATGATTCAAGAACGGTAGGGACCGCCTGCCTTCTTATCGGACAGTATGGTTTTTCTTTGTCCATAAGGCTTGCCCAGTATGGAGTAATTGCCATTGCAAGTCTTCCCTTTGACTGCAGTATCCCCTTTTCTTCTTCTTCTGTTACATCAATAACCTTTTTTAATTGTTCAACCGTTGTAATTCTATTTCTTATCTGCCAACCCCAATCCTCCCACTGTTCTTCTTGGACATCTTTCCAGAGTTCACACCGCCTGTAGTCTGTGTACAATTTTCTCCTCCTCCTTCTTATCAGAGCCCGTCAGGTTATACCTTTTACAAGCAAGCTCCAATATTGTATTTATCAGATCCTTATATTTTATGCCGCAGGAATTTGTTATCTTTGTAAAATTACTTTCATCAGGGTCAAGCCCCGGTAACGGATTTATTTCAAGAACATATGGAACACCATTCTTGCTTAAACGAATATCTGTCCTTGATATATCCACACATCCTATTGCCTGGTGAGATTTTAGCGCCACTTCTTTTAATTTTCTTTCCTCTTGTTTTGTTATACTTGCAGGGCATTCAAATTCGGGAACGAGGTATTGTTTTTCATCACCCTGGTATTCCTTTACCCTCCATGAATAAAATGATTCTCCGCCGGCCTTGCATTTTGAAAAATCTATCAACATAGGCGGAAACACATAAGGCTGGCCGTTTCCAAGAACTCCAACAGTAAATTCTTCCCCCTCTATGAACTCTTCAACAAGGGCAGGCTGTTTATATGTTTCTATTACTTCTCTTACCCGGTTAGGCAACTCTTTTTCATTACAAACAACACTTTTTGCAGATATACCCTTTGCCGAACCTTCACAATTGGGTTTTACTATTAAAGGAAATTTTAGTCCAGTATCAAGGGCTTCATCCGCGAGAGTAAAAACCTGAAATTTTGGGGTTGGAATTCCCTCTGTGATAAATATTTTCTTTGACTTAGCCTTATCAAGTGCAAGCGCAAGTGCAAGGACACCTGAGCCGGTATATGGAATACCGAGAAATTCAAGTATAGAGGGAACCTGCGCCTCTCTGCTGGAGCCGCCAACCCCCTCTGAAATATTAAAAACTATGTCCGGCTTTTTCTTTAAAAGATGGGGAAGAAGAACACCGTTTGCCTCCATAACATCAACCCTGTTCCCTCCGTCTTTTAGTGCCTCTGCTATTGAATTAACCGTTTTTATAGAATCAAATTCCGATTCATAATCCTTTGGTTTTGTAGAATCATAGTGTTTTATATTGCATACTAGCGCAACTTTTCTTTTCATATTCTCCTTATATTGTATCTTTCCAATGCCTCATCCAATATCTTCATAATCAAATCCTCGTAACTACATCCTGCTGCTTTTGCAACAACAGGAAAAACATCCTGCGAAGACAAACTCGGAAGAGGATTAATCTCAAGCACATACAAACGGTTATCCTTATCAAGCCTGATATCAACCCTTCCAAAGTCTCTGCACTCTACAGAATGATAAGCAGCAAGGGCAACCTTCTTGATGTCCTCTTCCATCTCAGATGATATTTGAGCAGGACAAACATAATCAAGCGTGGTTGAGTGTATTCTTGAAAATGTATAACACCTGTTCCCAAGTTCAAGTTCTCCGTCTATTTTAATCTGAACAACAGGTAGAGCCCATGCATCATCGTTTCCTATTATTACAACAGTGAATTCTTTTCCTTCAATAAACTCCTCTGCAAGAGCAGGCTGTTTATATGTATCTATAAGCCACTGACATTGCTTTACCAAACCCTGTCTATCTATAAAGATGGAATTATCGTTTATCCCTTTACTTGACCCCTCAAATCTCGGTTTTACAATAATAGGAAATTTCAAGTCTATGCCGTCCAACTTACAGGGATTTTTAACAGAGATAAACTTAGGCGTTGGGATATCATTGGCAATAAATATCTTCTTTGCAAACATCTTATCAAGTGTAAGTCCCAGAGTAAGGGCATCAGAACCAACAAAAGGAATGCCCCTCATTTCAAGCAGGATGGGCACCTGCGATTCCCTGTTTCTTCCACACAAGCCTTCTGCTATATTAAACACAATGTCCACCCCAAGGTTATCAATGGATGAAAGAAGGTTTTTCACATTTCCAATTCTTACAACCTTATAACCAGCGGATGTAAAAACCTTGCTTAATGCATTTATCGTCTGTCCATGATCAAACTCTGCATTTAGATCTTCAGGATCTTCCTTTTTTAAGATATAGTCTGACCTTAAATCGTAAGTTAAACCAATCCTTATAGACATACTGCTTTCTCCTTAAAAACACAAAAAGGGACCTTATAAAAGCCCCTTTTCCATTCCTCTTAGAATACAAAAACCCTGAATATAGTTAAATAGCTTAAAACAGTGCGAAGGCAAGAACAACCCATTTGCAGCGGGAAAACATCCTCCATTATTCATCCTTCAAAATCTGATAATGGATTCTACATTTTAATTTTCAAATACTGTATCCCAAGAGGAAATCTTAAAATCAGTTTGGTTCCACTGTTCTGGGTTTCTCCCTCCATCCCATTATGTTTATTAAAATGATAACTACTACCTATTGTGTCTCTTCTGAATTTCAAATGTACCACATAAATTAAATCTTGTCAAGTACTTTTTTTGGAGATGTAATTAAATAGTCAAGATGTCCGCTTTTTCTAACAAGTGATGTGTCCGCTTTTGGTTAATGTTAGTAGTAGTCCTTTTTCTTTTGGCTACCTTTTCTTTTTGTGAATTGTATGGATATGTGGATAAGCCTTTGGGCGGATAATAACCAAGCGTATGAGGGCCGTATCCTATAGTCACAGAGCCATCTATATGTTCATAGACAGTAACTCTGCATTTGGCGAACGATACCCTAAGTTCTGATGGGCCTATTTGGAGTATCCGGTTGTTAAACGATATGGTGTTATCGTTGTTGACGGTCCTTTCGTGTTTGAAGCAAAAAATCTTGTCTAAATCCGTTGTCTTAGGTACCGGGATAAAGGCGCTGCCTTCGCCTTCTGGCTTTATTGCGAATCTTCTGTTGTGTTCTTTGAGATATTCTGTCTTTAGGTATCTATTGGCGGCTTCCTTTGTTTTTATGCCTCTTAGCCTTAGTTCTTGAGGAATTCTGCCTTGTAGGGTCTCGTTAAGTCTTTCTGATCTGCCTCTTGCCTGCGGCGAATAAGAAGGGATATGCTGGGCGCCTAATTCCTGCAAGGCCCTTCCTATTTGGGTAAGGTTGTCTTTGGAGACGTCTTCTCCTGCCTTTTTAGTAAGGAAGAAGTGGCTTGCCCTGTCTGTGTATAACGAGCAGAATATGCCTTTCTTCTCGATGAGGTTCCTGATAAGAGACATGCAGGTAAGAGAATCCTCCTCGTCTGCCAGTTCTATGCCGTAGAGCTCATTATTTGCGTCATCCGATATAGTGACGATATCATATTCTAAGCCGTTACCGAACCAGTCATGAGGAGAACCGTCCATGTGGAGCATCATGCCTATTAGGGGCTTCCTTGCTCGGCGTTTTCTGTGGGGAGAGCGTCTTTGGCGTCTTTCAACGAGTCCGGCGCCTTGTAAGGCAAGCCTTATCCAGTTATAACTTAATTTTATATTGTGCTCTTTTCGTAACTTATCGTAAAAATGGGACATATTAAAATCGAAGTATTTTTCCCTGTATAAACGCAGGACCTTTTCCACGGTCTCTAAAGGCACTCTTTTGGGGCTTGGTATCTTCCTGCGCCTGTCATATAGGCCGTCATAACCGTGTTTTTCGTAGCGCCATTTCCACCGGCGCATCTGCCGGTCTGATATGCCTAATATCTCTGCCGCTTGAATCCAGTGAATCTGTCCGCTTATAGCCCGTAATATGACCTCCTGAACCTTCATTGCCCGCTCCAGTGCGGGTTTTGGATAATATGTCTGCATACCTAACCTCCTTGATTAGGCCAAACATATTATCATTCCCCGCTTTGAAAGCGGACATTTCATTTGTTAAGAAATAGGACATATCACTATTTTATAACAGTACTTTTTTTGGAGAAATAGAAAAAGACATGGTATAAACTGGTGCCCTGGTGCCCTGGTGCCCTGGTGCACTGGTGCCCTGGTGCTCATTCTTTCGTAACCCCCTCTTGCGATGCTATAACATCAATTTCAAGAAGAGCACCCCTAGGTATGTTTGAAACTTCAATGCAACTTCTTGCCGGATAAGGAGGCTTGAAATATTTTTGATAGATAGTATTTACGGTCGGAAAAAAGGAAAGGGTTTTTAAGTATATCGTGGTTTTAACAACATTTCCTAAACCTAAACCGACTTCTTTTAGTATTGAATGGATATTCTGAAAAACCTGTTCTGCCTGTTCTTCTATATCCTTACCAATAATATCTCCTGTTTTTGGGTCTACTGGGATCTGCCCTGAAACAAATACAAATCCCCCGGACTCTACTGCCTGTGAGTATGGTCCTATGGGCTTTGGTGCATTGGAGTTAAAATTTCTTTTTATCATTCTATCATCTCCAGTGCCTGATTTATAATATTTAAAGATGTGAACCCGAATTTTTCTGCCAGGATTTGGTGTGGCGCACTTTTCCCGAAGCCTTTTATTCCTATTATCTTTCCTTTTTCTCCTGCATATCTTTCCCAGCCGAATGGTGTTGCCGCTTCAACTATAATCCTTGATTTAATAGAAGAAGGCAAAACCTGTTCTTTATATTCTTTGCTCTGCTCTTCAAAAAGTTCCCAGCAGGGCATATTCACAAGCCTTACACTTTTGCCCTGTGCATTAAGTGTTTCTGTTGCTTTTAATGCAATCTCAACCTCAGAGCCTGTTGCGATAATAATCACTTTCGGGCCTTCACAGTCAACCCCGCTTAGAAATTCTTTATTTCTGACGGGGTCAACCATTATATAGGCGCCTTTCTTGAGGTTTTCTGCAGAAGGATATTTTGTTCTATCATACACCGGAAGGTTTTGTCTTGTAAGAAGAAGTGCAACAGGACCTTTTCTCCTTAAAGACACATCCCATGCAACAGCAGTCTCGTTTGCATCAGCAGGTCTTATTACTGTAAGTCCGGGAATTGTCCTCAGTGCCGCATATTGTTCTATCGGTTGATGTGTAGGACCATCTTCGCCTACAAATATGGAGTCATGTGTAAATACATATATTATCTTGATACCCATAATTGCTGCAAGTCTAATAGGAGGCCTCATGTAGTCGGAGAATACAAAAAATGTAGAACCAAAAGGTATGAGCCCTCTGTGAACAGATATACCATTAAGTATTGAACCCATTGCATGTTCTCGGACACCAAAATGGAAATTTCTACCCGAAGGATTATCCTTCTTGAAACAACCCACCTCTTTTATATATGTTTTTGTAGAAGGCGCAAGGTCAGCAGAGCCCCCTACAAGATTTTTTATATAAGGCATAACCTTTGATAAAACCTCGCCGCTTGCATTTCTTGTTGCAATGGCTTTTGATGTATCAAACCTTGGAAGGATGGATGAAAGATCGGGAATCTGTCCACCGAACCAGATGTCCCATTCTTTTGCAATGTCAGGATAAGAGTGTCTATATTTTTGGAATTTCTCATTCCAGAGTTTTTCTTCTTGCAGTGCCTTTTTTTTAAATCTTGCAAAAACTTTCTGGACAATATTGGGCACTATAAACGGTTCAGAGGGACAGGCAAGAAACTGTTTTGTTGCTGCGACCTCTTCTGTGCCTAATGGTTCGCCGTGTGATGCGGAGGTTCCTTGTTTTTTAGGGCTTCCTTTTCCTATTATTGTTCTTCCGATAATAAGTGTAGGCTTCTCGGGTACCCTTTGAGTGCGAGACCTCGCTTTTTTAATTGCCCTTCTTATCTGGTTATGGTTATGCCCGTCTATAATAATCACATTCCAGTTATAACTTTTAAATCTTTTTGCAACATCTTCGGTAAAGGCAAGTTCGGTTGAGCCTTCTATTGTAATCTTGTTGTCATCATAAAAATATATAATTTTTCCAAGCCCAAGATGCCCTGCTAAAGACGCCGCCTCGCAGGATACACCCTCCATTAAATCTCCGTCGCTTACGATGCCATATGTGTGGTGGTCAATTATTTTAAAATCAGGGGTGTTGAATTTTGAGGCAAGAATTTTTTCAGCAATTGCCATTCCGACACCATTTGCAAAACCCTGTCCTAAAGGGCCTGTCGTGGTTTCAACGCCTTGCGTAAGACCATATTCAGGATGACCGGGGGTTTTACTCTCCCATTGACGGAAGTTCTTCAGGTCTTCAATTGTAAGAGAATATCCGAAAAGATAAAGAAGTGAATAAAGAAGCATAGAACCATGACCAGCAGATAGAACAAAGCGGTCTCTGTCTTCCCAGTTTGGATTTAAGGGGCTATGCCTTAAAAATCTTGTCCATAGTATATATGCAAAATCAGCAGTTCCCATAGGCATACCGGGATGCCCTGACCCTGCTTTTTGAACAGCATCCATAGCAAGACACCTTATGGTATTTACCGCAAGTGCCTGTTTTTCTTTTCCTTTTAAGTCCTTACCGAATTCTTTTTCAATATCCATTCTTCTCCAACAGTCTCCAGGGTCCACAGTCCATTGTCCGTAGATTATGGACTATTGACTATGGACTAAATATGTTACCGGTCACCTATATTTTCAGCCACTCTGTATAGCATGTTCTTTTAAAAATGCATGGTATCTTTCTACATAGTATGCATAATTTTTTTCTAAAAGTAAAACCTAAAAATTTAGTCCTCATCAGGAATGAGAAAAAACATTCTGCCCGTTGCGCACGCTGGCGACTACCCAGATTTGTATTAGGAGCAGACAGGAATTTTTACATTTCTAATTGAAATGTTTTAGAAATCATATTATCCCATAATAAGATACCAAGGTGTCCCCATATGTTTTTAATTTAATAAGGAAAATTTTTCCTTCATTTTCAGGAAGTTTTAACCTTTTATAATGTTCAATAATCAATGTCCCGCTTGTTTTTAATATATCTGTTGTTGATACCTGTTTTAGTATTCTTACTGCAAGATCTGTCTGATACGGAGGATCAGCAATAATAAAATCAAAACACTCGGTACTTTTCTTTATATAAGACACAACATCTTTATTAACCAGCACCGAATATTCAATAAGACCAATGTCTGAAAGATGCTTTTTTAATCTTAAAATCCTGTTTCTTTCTATATCTACAAACACAACCTTTCTTGCACCTCTTAAAAGTGCCTCTATCCCAAGACCGCCTGTTCCGCAACAAAGGTCAAGAAGCGTCCTGCCCTGCACATTTGCAATGCTGTTAAATATCGCCATTTTTACCATTGAAGATGTGGGCCTCAGTCCCATGTCTTTTCTTTTAATTCTTTTCATTTATCCTATAAAATCCATCCCACCGGAAAATTTTCTTAGCATTACATCTTTTATCTTTGAAAATTCTGTTGAAACAAGGTTTGGATCTTTTTTAATAACATATGATACAGCATTTCTTGACTGTTCAAGTATTTTTATGTCACTGACAAGATTGCCTATCTTAAGTTCAAAAAATCCATGCTGGCGGCTCCCAAAGAATTCACCCGGACCTCTTATTGAAAGGTCTTTTTCTGCAATCTGAAAGCCATTGTTTGTCTCTACCATTGACTGAAGCCTTTTTCGGGCATTTTCAGATTTCGCATCAGAAAGCAATATACAGTAAGATTCAACGCTTCCCCTTCCCACGCGCCCCCTTAACTGATGAAGTTGTGAAAGTCCGAATCTATCTGCATGTTCTACTATCATAACAGAGGCTTGAGGCACATCAATGCCCACCTCAAGAACAGTTGTAGAAACAAGCATCTTAATATGCCCATCTTCAAACTTTTTCATAACAGATGCCTTTTCAATAGAAGACATTTTCCCATGAACAAGCCCGACCTTAAAATCTTTAAAAATACTTAAAAATTCTTTATACATATTTTCAGCAGCCCTTAAAGACATTTTTTCGGATTTTTCAATAAGCGGATATACAACATATACCCTTTCTCCTGATAACATCTTCTCTTTTAAAAACCCATACATTGCATCCCTTTTTTTATCATCAGTCCAGTATGTTTTTACAGGATGTCTTCCGGGCGGAAGTTCATCTAGGATGGATATATCAAGATCTCCATAAAGTGTAAGTGCAAGTGTTCGTGGTATCGGTGTTGCAGTCATAATAAGAATGTCCGGAAAATTTCCCTTTGTTGCAAGAATCTTCCTCTGTGCAACCCCAAACTTATGCTGTTCATCAATTATAACAAGTCCGAGTCTTTTAAATATTGTTTTATCCTGTATAAGTGAATGTGTGCCGATAATAATGTTTATCTCTCCGCTGTTTATCTTATCCCTGATAGCCTGTTTTGCTTTTTCAGTCATTCCACTTATCAAAAGAGCGGGATGGATACCTGCACCTTCAAAGATGGGTTTTAGTCTGTTATAATGTTGTTGTGCAAGTATTTCGGTAGGCACCATAATCGCAGACTGGTACCCTCCGTCAGCTGCGGCACACAAAGCAAGTATTGCTATTACTGTTTTTCCGCTTCCGACATCACCCTGCAAAAGCCTGTGCATTGGTTTTGGCGATGACAGGTCCTGCTTTATTTCCTTAAAAACCTTTTCTTGCGCATCTGTAAGATTAAAAGGCAAACTTGAAAGAACTTTTTTTAATACTGCCCCATCGGTTTTATGAAAGATACCTTTTACAATTGAACTATATTTGTTTTTTCTTATCCCCAATCCCATCTGTAAAATAAAAAACTCATCAAATACAAGCCTCTTTCGTGCATCAGCAAGCATCTTAAAATCTTCAGGAAAGTGTATATTTTGGATTGCTGATTTTATCTCTGCAAGGCGATTATATGAGATTATAGACTTTGGAAGAAAATCAGCAATATCTTTTAAAGAGGCATCCAATACTTTTTTAACAACAGAACGAAACAGTCTTTGTGAAAGATATTTCTTTGTTGAATATATCGGAACTATCCGTCCCATATGCATGGTATCTTCAGAAGTATTGGTAAGAAACTCATACTCGGGGTTATTCATCTGTAGTGTACCGTGCCTGAGGGTGATAGGGAACTCTACTCTGCCATAAAGTATAACATTTTGTCTTTTTTTAAAAACCTGCCTTACATATGGCTGATTAAACCAGATAGCAGTGATAAAACCTGTCCCGTCTGTAAGAACCACTTTGAATACGGACATCCGCCTGCGAGGAGTTACAAAAAAACCGCACTCAAAAACCTCCCCCTGAACGGTTTCATAAGAATCAGGACAAATATCCTTTATTTTTTTCAAATGACTCCTGTCCTCATATCTTAAAGGAAAATAATAAAAAATATCCTCTACCGTCTGTATTCCTACCTGTTGGAATAATTCAACTTTATGAGGGCCAACACCCTTAACATATTGAATGCTTGACTGAATATTCATTTTTATAAGGGTCTGTTGCTCTACTGGCTCACCCCCCCAGAGAGGGTGCCCGACGAAATTGCGGACTTAGAGGCAGGAAGGTTTTTTCTGGATATCGCAAGGTTAGAGTGTGGAACATCCCAGATCAAACCTGGGCACTTGAAACTTGAATGTTCATTATTGATATTTCTAACATATTTGCATGTGTCCCCAGATTCCGATTTTTTTACCCAATACCACTATACAACCTGTCAAAACCTTTGCTCCTTTTGCAATTTCCAGAACTTGTTCTATATCCTTTTCCCGTTTTACCCTATTGCACAGTGATGTTGCAAATGCATCTGCTACAACACAATCCTCGGCAGTTACAACAACCGCATCTGCCTTGCCAAAACTTAACGAATGTCCAACAGTCCCGCTTGATGTACATATCCCGCAGGGTGTTTGTTCAGGTTTTATCTTAAAAATAATCTTACCCCCAAAAGGACTGTTCCCTGCATATACCGAAAATCTTCTTTCAGTGTTTGATACAATAAATATATCACCGCCATTTTCAATAATTACCTGTCTTGTGTTTTTTAAGAGTCTTTTCCCTACTGCCTGTGCAATTGCTCCTGCAACAGATGCCATAGGACCTACACAAGCCAGTGATGCGGCACTTGCCATATGTTTTATAATAAAATTAGCATTCTTATCTACTTTAACCGGAGCAAGGCTTTCAAGAAATCTCTTATCCTTTTTTATATAGTCCTCAACCTGCCTCCTGTAATGTTTTGCCCAGCGCAGCGAATTGTCTGATAAGTTTTTATCTGCTGCTATCCACAGATCGGTTTCCTTTTCACATACATTAAAACAAACCAGCCCTTGTGCATGCATCCACTTCCTGTAAAATCTTTCCTTATACTCTTTTGTCATTGCCTTTTTTCAAAACTTATGGACACATAGAATGTTGCAGAGGGTTTGTTAAGTTCTTTTGGAAACTGTGAAAACGGGGATGCACGTTTAACGGCGCTTACGGAAATATTATCAAGCAAAAGAACCCCTGAGGATGAATAAACATTTGCATCAATAAGTCTGCCATCTTTTAAAAGAGTAAAAGATACCCTTACTATTCCTTCGCTTTTTATATCCTGCTTGGGATAAGAATCTAATTCTTCTTTTATTTTTCTTCTCAACATTTGAAAATAACCTGCAAGCGCCTTTTTATCCATTGGTACACCTATATCAATAGGGACTGCAACATCAGCAGACGTTATAAGAGAAGAAAAATCGTACTTAAGAACCTCAGCACCGGTGGAAGACTTTAAAGATACCTTCTCAATTGTTTCTTTTTTTACGAAATTTTCAGTAGAAACATAATTTTTAGGCGACAGAAGCAATATGTCTTTGTGTGCCGGTAATTCATTGATATTTTTTTTAAAGATATCTTCACTTTTAGAAATCCTGTTCACCCTCTGGCTTTTTATTTTTACATAAGACACCTCCATTGGCTTTCCTGTATCCCTGTTATTACTTTTTAAAAAAACACCGGACATTAAAATAAACACTATATGAAAAATTACCGAAATAAGCAGTGTCCACTTAAATATTATATTCTCGTCATTGTTCTTAAAAATATTTATTATCTGCATATAATTTTTTCCAATTGTAGGAATGCCTTTTTGACATCTTTTCCTGCTGTATATTTTCCGGCCTTTCTTGAAGATTTAACAATCTTGTATTTATTTTTGCACAAAAAAAACTGCACCGATAACAAGAAACAGAAAATTGACAAGAAAGGCTGAAAGTATCGGATTTATATACCCACCCTTTCCCATTGCAATGCTAAGTGCAAACATTATATAGAAAAGAATTCCAATAACAATTCCTATGCCTATACCCTGAAGTGCACCGATTTTTCTGCTTACAACAGCAACCGAACATGCCATGACTACTAGGATAAAGTTTGCAAACGGAATTGAATATTTTGTATAAAAATCAACAACCAACCTTCTTGGGGTCCTATGTGGATTTCGGCTTATGCTGTATAAATATTCCCTGAATTGTGGTATGGAGGCTACCTCAGGGTTGAACTCAGGTTCAAGTAATTTGCCCGGGCTTATTTCAAGAGACAGATCCATTTCACCTGCCACTACGGGTTCTTCATATGTTGGCAGATATTGAAATATAGATACACCTTTTGCCTTCCAGATATTATTTTCCCATTTTGCAGATTGAACAACTGTTTTTTTTGAAAGTATGTCTTCATCTGTATATTCTGTTATTATCACATTATAAAGTGTCTCTGAATAAATATCATAACTTTCTGCAAACAACATTTTTTTCCTGCTGATATGTTTTGTTAAATTGTTTATTGTTGTTGGCTTTTTCTGTTGTTTTTCTTCAAAATAAATTCTTTTAATTGCCAGTGCCCTGGAATATGTTTGAGGGGCAATAAATTCACTTATAAAAAATGAAACAAAACTTAAAACCATAGAAATTATAACCACAGGCAGTGCAATCCTGAACCTGCTTATTCCACAGGCGAGCATAGCTCCTATTTCACCTTCTTTGTTCATAATACTAAAACCATACAGTGTTGATATCAGGATGCAAAAAGGAATTATTCGGACAAACACATATGGTATCTGGTTTATATAGTATTTAAAAACTATCTCCACAGGCACCTTTGCTCTTATTATCTCATCCAGACGACCGAAAATATCAATAAGTATAAAAAGCACCAGAAAAAGCAAAAACGAAATAAATATTAAAGGCAAAATATTTCTAATTGTATATTTATCTATAATTTTCATAGTTTATAAACAGGATCCCTGCTGCTGTAAACATAATATTTGCAAACCATAGAAAATACGGTTCAATCTTCCCCTCTATCGCAAGCATCTGGCTTAAAAGAAATATCAAGTAATATATTAAAATTATCAGAAGAGAGATTCCGAACGCAACAGATTTTTCTGCTCTTCTTATCCTTACTGCAATAGGCAGAGCTATTATCGCAAAAGGGATACAGGCAAACGAAAGACTCATCTTCCATTGTATTTCTGTTGAAAGAGGAGCTGTATTTATAGATTTTGCTTCTAATTCCTTTATCTGATTTTTTATCTCTTGTATTGTCATTTCACGAGGTTTTTTTTCAATCGTCCCTGAATATGAATCTTCGGGAATATGAAGTGTTATTATATATTCATCAAACATTATCTTAAAGAATGAATTTGGGTCATTGGGATCTGGCTCATCCGTGGCACCGTTATATAGTTTTAATCTTACAGACTGGTCATCGTCGCTGGGGAGGGTTTCTGCTCTGCGTGCAAATATTGTTCTTGTGGGCTTGCCCCGTTCAGGTTGGTATATGCAAACACGGTGCATTATGCCCTTTTTTATTTCACCTATATATATTACATATGGTTCAAACTGTTTTATAAATATACCGGGCTCTAAAAATGCAGTCGGCTCTTTTAAGCCTATTGATTTTATAATCTGTCTTGACTTAAAGCGTGTAGACGGTACTACCCTGTCATGGATATAAAGGCAGACAAAACTTATTAAAACAGATAGATATATCACCGGGATAATAATTTTTGAAAATGATATACCTGAAGAAAGCAATGCACTTATCTCATTGTCAGAAGACATCCTTCCGAATATAAAAATACAACCTGTAAGAAACGCCATAGGTATTGATATTGCAAGCATGTACGGAATAAGAAGCAGAAGAACCCTTGATATGTCAAATATAGAAACCCCTTTGTTTATTATAAGGTCTGCCATACCCACAAATCTTCCGGCAATAAGTACAAATACAAATATAAATATACACACAAAAAATGCTGCAAGTATTTCAAAAATTATATAATTTCTTATAATTCTCATATTATTTTTTCAAGTATCAATGGTCAGGGTGTCCCAGAGCACCAGTTGCTCTTTAATCTTCACGAAGGCAGGTAAGGTTTCACGGCTCAAGGGCAAAACTCCTCACCGGAATTTCCTGTCTGGCTTTGCTGTGGCAATATGCAGTGTCCTTGCCACAACAACGGCACAGATAAATTCTATTCCTGCCTGTCTTAGTGTTCTTGAACATTCGTCCAATGTTGAACCTGTTGTCATTATATCATCCAAGAGTATCACACTTTTTATAGTTTTATCTGTTCTTGCTATAAATGCATCCCGGACATTCTTTCTTCTTTGTTTTTTAGTTAAAAGGATTTGAGACTTTGTAAACCGTTTTCTTTTTAATATGTTTGTTTTTAATGATATATCAAGACTTTTACATACCTCTATTGCAAGAAGCTCTGATTGGTTAAATCCTCTCTCACGCATCCTTGTAATATGAAGCGGAACCGGGATAATACAATCAAATAAATTTTTCTTACCTTCTTCGGAAATATCCGGCAGAGTTTTCAGTATGTTTTCATTTATAAAACTTGAAACCATCCTGCCAAAGGTTTTCTTAAGAGCGGTTTTCCCCTGATACTTAAATTTATGTAAGCACTCTTTTAGTACCCCTTCATATAAACACACTGAAAAACCCCTGTCAAATTGCGGCGGAAATTTTTGACATACCCTGCATATTTTTGCCAGTTCCTGTCTTTCAGCAGGAAGAGGTCTTCCGCATTTTGTACAAAACGGAGCCTTTAGATAATAAAATTTATCAAGGCATTGCTTGCACATCTGGTCACTTGAAAAAACATCAATCCTTTGCCTGCAAACCAAACAATGAAGGGGATAAAACAGATTTATAAAAGCGGCGATTATTTTTTCCACTTTATTTTATCTTCTTCTTTTTGGGGGTATGTCTCGAGCACTTAAGAGCCTGCGGGTGA
This sequence comes from bacterium Unc6, assembly GCA_013626165.1. Lineage (NCBI taxonomy): Bacteria > Pseudomonadati > Candidatus Omnitrophota > Candidatus Velesiimonas > Candidatus Velesiimonas alkalicola. The sequence continues at coordinate 42,852 of NDHX01000005.1, read as the reverse complement.
GCGCGCCTGGCGAACATCCCGAGCCGTACCTAAATAATACACCTTATCACTGAAAGATACTGTATATATTATAGTCTTACAAATTCGCAATGGCAATCCTCTTGAAATCCCATGTGTTATCGCTTAAAATAACTCTAACAAATTATGACAAAAGGATGTCCACTTATCATCTTCTTATCCGTTTTATTGCTATTTTTGCCTGGTTGTGCAACCATATATAATCCTGCCACTGAAAGACAAGAGTTTGTATTTATTGATACACAACAAGAGGTTGCATTAGGTCAAAAATTATCATACCAGATACAAGGAAAATATGTTTTAATACACAACAATGATGAAAAAAGAGTGCAAGAGATTGGAAAAAGAATAGCATCTGTGTCTGACAGAAAAGATATAAACTATAATTTTTTTGTTGTAAAAGATAAAAATATAAATGCGTTTGCATTGCCGGGTGGTTATGTATATGTTCACACAGGGCTTCTTAATTTTATAAAAACAGACGATGAGCTTGCCTGCGTTATAGGGCATGAGATTGGACATATTGCAGCAAGACATCCCATAAAAAGACTTGAAGCAGTATACGGCTATTCACTTATTTCTGCAATTGTATTCAGAGATTCATCAGATTTTTCTTCAATACAAGAAATAACAAATACAGTTTTTAGCCTGATAGTTCTTGGTTACGGTAGAGAAGACGAATTGCTTGCAGACAGACTGGGGATTAAATACAGCAGAAAGGCTGGCTATAATCCTTCTGCAATGGTTGATTTTTTGAAAAGATTGAAGGTAATTGAAAATAAAAAAGTTTTGGTTCCGGTATGGGCAAGAACACACCCTGATATAGATGAGCGTATAAAAATAGCAGAACAAGAGATTCTCATCTACAATGGAAGATAGATGGTATTTTTTATAGTAGTAAAGATAGATATTGAGCGGTTGTTCAATGAGTTGATGTATTTTATAATGACGCAACCCTTTTTTGTTGTGTTTCTTGCGTTTTTTGTGGTGGGTGTTTTAATTGCAGGAATTTGTATAGGGGGGAAGATTCTTTTTCAAAATGCTTTTAGACTCTGAATTTCGTGCTACATTAAAAACCTTAAAAAAAATGGAAAAACCACAGATTCAAGATTTAACAGAGGAAAGAAAAAAGCAGGAGAAGTTATCACAGATAAGGCTAAAGATACAAAACTCTTTTGTTAGCCTTTCAAAAGCAGAAATATGGGGAATAACAGACGACGGAAAAGAAATAAAATGTGAAGTGCAGGGAAATGAACCATTTTTTATAGGAAGGGCTGAGAAAGCAAATCATCTGGTTTTACCGGAACTTACTATTTCCCGTAAACACTGTGTTATTATTCCTACTGTTGATGGCTATATTCTTGAGGATTTAGAAAGTAAGCACGGAACATTTGTTAATGATATGAAGATAGAAAAACTAATACTAAGATCTGGAGATACGATAAAAATAGGAGGGACCAATCTTGTTTTCAGATTAGCCGCTGATAAGAACAGGAGGTGAGTATTTCTGAGATTATGCATAAGAAGCCCCGCTGATGGCTGCTCGCCCAGCAGGAGAAAAGACAAAAACCCGAGATTAAAAGTAAAAACACATGTTGTTTACATAGTTATTATGCAGATTCTATGCAAAAAAACAGGGTGAGATTGAAGATATAAGTTCTGAACAGTGCCTGCATTGTTATGCAGGAATATGAAATTCTGCACATTCTCGGAGGTGGCGCATGTTTTTATGGCTCACCTCTGTATATGGTTCTTATAATGATAAGGATGGTCCTAACTCCAGAGTGGGGCTGTGGCGCAGTTGGGAGCGCGTCTTGTTCGCAACGAGAAGGCCAGGGGTTCGAATCCCCTCAGCTCCACCAAAAAGATAGGAGATAGGAGATAGTAGGTAGTAGGTAGGAAAAAAGATAAAAGATATTGAGTGAAACGCAGAAAATAGATTGCATTGAGTATCCCCCTGACTTGAGAAAGGTTACCACCCCTGACCAGAAAAGGATTGAGAAGAAAGAAGGCTTTCCCCATTGTTTAAGGGGTAATTCAAAGGGGTGAAACCCCTGTGAAATCGCAAGATTGGCCGAGTGGGTTTAACCCCTTGAGCTTTACCAAAACAAATTTGAGGAATGCTCTGTCTTGTCCTGCCGCCCCTGCCCCTAATGAACGCGAAGTGTTCTACTGCTGGGGTTTCTGCTGTGGCAATTTTTCGTGTGGAATTTTCAAGTGGTTCAAAACAGTTTCAAGCCTCCTGAATCCGCCGTCGCTTCTTAGCTTAACCCATTCAACTTTTCGGCTATTTAATTGTTTTTGTTAGTATCTGAAAATTTATCAGCCACAAAAAACCTTGCTGTCTCTGACTATGATTGTATCCTGTCTTGAAATTTTTTAATCAAGTTTTTTGCTTTTGATTTTTCTTATCTATGAATTTATTTTTTGTGCTTATTTTCTATAATTTTATTTTTGATACAAAACTTTTATTTTTCAAATACCAGTCCACCGTTTTTTTTAATCCGCTTTCTATATCTACCCTTGGCGTCCAGCAAAGAAGTTTCTTGGCTTTTTTTATACAGGCGCAGGTTATTTTCATATCTGCTTTATGAAAATTTTTGTAGTCTATTTTTGCTTTTTTACATAAATATTTTTCAATATTTTTTATTATATATTTTAATGATACAGGATTGTTATTGCCTAAATTTATAATCTGGTACCTTAAGTTTTTTAAACCATTTATTGTACCTTCTGCTATGTCATCAATGTATGTCCAATCTCTTCTCTGTGTTCCATCTCCATAAACTGAAATTTTTTTATCTTCATCTATCAATTTTATAAACCTGAAAATACTCATATCTGGACGACCAGCAGGACCATATACGGTAAAGTATCTTAATATTGTTACATCAATGTTATAAAGATAATGGTATGTATATGATATGGTTTCTGCAGACCTCTTAGATGCGGCATAAGGAGAGATGGGTTTGTTCACTTCCATACACTCCTTAAAAGGGACTGGAAGTCCGGCATACAATGAGGATGTAGAAGCAAGAACAAACTTTTTTATACCAAATTTTCTCATACATTCAAGAAGATTAAGGCAACCGATTGAATTGGTTGTAAAATATACATAAGGATTTTTTAAACTGTATCGGACACCTGCTCTTGCTGCAAGGTTTATAACTGCATCAAATCTATATTTTTTAAGTATCCTGTTAAGGCAGACACTGTCTTCTATGTCTGTTTTTTCAAATCGGAGGTTTTTGTGTTTTTCAATATCGTTTAGCCTATAATTTTTTAGCCTTATATCATAGTAGTTGTTTATATTGTCTATTCCAAATACGAAGAACCCTTTTTCAAGAAGCATCTGTGCTGTTTTCCATCCTATAAATCCACAACAACCTGTTAGAAGTATCCTTTTCATTCAACATTTTTTTGTTATAACGAAAATAATTTTCTCTGTGGTATTAAGTGGAAGCCTGTCAAGTATATAAGTAGCTGACAAAAACTTACAGGCTCTCGCCTTTTTTATAAAGGGAATCTTAAAAACTCTACTTTTCAAGTCTTGAAATTTTGTTGACTATGTCAAGATATGCCAAAGCGGAGGCTTCAACAATATCTGTGCTTGAACCTCTGCCATGATACTTTTTATCTTTATACACACCTATTGCAGAAACCTGTCCTACAGCCTCTGCTCCTCCTGGCATTGCAGAAAGTTTATAATCCTCTAACTTAATGTTAAAACCTGTGATTCTTTCTATGGCATAGATTGTTGCACTCACAGGACCATCTCCTGTTGCAGCTTCTTGAACAACCCTTGTCTTTTTCCCTTCCATTATAGAAAGTCTTACTGTTGCAGTAGGAATTATGTTTTTACCTGATACTGCATTTAGATATAAAAGGTCGTATTTATTTTTTATGTCTATCTGACGAAGTTCCACAAGTGCAATAAGATCATCATCATATACCGTTCCTTTTTTATCAGCCAGTGCCTTAAACCTTTCATAAAGTTTATTTATATCAAAATCTTTTTCACTGTATCCTAGTTCCATAAGACGAGTCCTCACCATATGGCTACCAGACCTTCCTGTAAGTCTCATCTGGCTTCCTTTAAGTCCTACTGACTGAGGCGTCATTATCTCGTAGGTTCTTCTCTCTTTCAGCACCCCATCCTGATGTATGCCAGAAGAGTGTGCAAAAGCATTCGCCCCCACAACTGCCTTATTGGGCTGCACCGGGACATTACATATCTGGCTTACAAGTTTACTTGTTGTATAAATTTGTTCCGTTTTGATACTGCTGAAAATATCGGGGAATATATCTTTCCTTGTATTTAATATCATTACTATTTCTTCAAGTGCAGCATTTCCGGCTCTTTCACCAAGACCATTTATTGTACATTCAACCTGACGCGCCCCATATTTAACAGCGGTGATAGAATTTGCAGATGCCATGCCAAGGTCATTATGACAGTGAACAGATACAATTGCCTTATTAATATTGGGAACATTATTTATAACACCTGATACAATGCTACCAAACTCTTCAGGATATGTATAACCCACAGTATCTGGAAGATTTATAGTTGTTGCCCCCTCTTTTATTGCACATTCTACTATTCTGTAAAGAAAATCTCTTTCTGTTCTTCCTGTATCTTCTGATGAGAATTCAACATCACTACAAAATCTTCTTGCCAGCCTTACAGAATCTTTTGCCATTTGAAGAATTTCTTCGTCTGTTTTTCTTAATTTCTTCTCCCTGTGTATGCGGGAGGTTCCTACGAATATATGGATACGCGGACATCTTGCATATTGAAGAGCATCTTTGCAAGTCTCTATATCTTTTTTAACACATCTTGCAAGACCGCATATAATGGGTTTTCTAATCTGTCTTGCCATCGTTGATACAGACTCAAAATCGCCCATTGAAGAAACAGGGAACCCTGCCTCTATAACATCTACCCCAAGTCTTTCAAGCTGCTTTGCAATAACAATCTTTTCTTTAACAGAAAGGCTTGCCGGAAGAGCCTGCTCTCCATCTCTCAGTGTGGTATCAAATATAATAATCTTTTCAGCCATAGTTAATATATTATCATTTACTATCTAAATGTCAAAAACAAAAATAAGAAGATGTGAATTTTTTGTTGACATTAAACCATTGCCGGTTATAATTATGCGCAGGAAAGACAAGCTAATAACTGACAGAAAGAAACACAAAAAGAGGGTAGAAAATAGACCTGTGGAGGAATTATTTGTTCTGTTAAAAATTCATTAGCAAAAAAGATAAAATCTAAGATAAGATGAAAGAGGTGAAATGAAAACATTGGTTATATATTATTCGTTAACTGGCGCAACAAAAATGGTTGCAGATTTAATTGCAGAACGCCTAAATTGCAAATCTATAGAAATATTAGAAAAAGAAAATAGAAAAGGAATAAAGGAATTTTTGTCTGGTGGGAAGGATGCTATGTTTAAAAAATATTCCCAGATTAAACTATCAGAACAGGCTGATATTTCATCGTTTGATACTGTCATTGTAGGAACACCTGTATGGGCATTTACAATGACACCTGCGGTAAGAAGTTTTCTTATGTTTAATAAGAAAAAACTCAAAAACACTGCCTTCTTTTGTACGCTTGGTGGTAGGGGGGGGCAGGAAAAACATTTAAGAGTATGGAAGAACTATCAGGACTAGAGCCAAAAACTACGGTTGCCATAAAAAGAAACAAAATCAAAAATAAAGTCTTTATTGAAAAAAATTAAATCTTTTACAAGCAAAGCACTATAAACCCTTAGAGAATAAATTAAAAGAAACAGGGTTTTCTATCATTCTACTTTCATAAAAAATGCTGTTTTTTATCATCTAAACAAGCCTGCTTGACATATACCCTCTATAAGCTGGCCCAGCTTTGTTGGATACCCTGATGCTCCCTGGTGAAACTTTTTTCCCACTTTCACCTAAAAAATTCCTACCATTTACAAAGAGAATTAGATTATCCTGCTTAATCCTTAATTGTTACATCGGGATTTATTAAAATTTCTACACAATAAAATGTGCCAGATAAAGATTTTTTATAAATTTTCTAAAAAGATTTAATAATAATCTGTCTTGTCTAAAATATTTTTTATGCTTTGTTTTTAATCCTAACAATTTCCAGTTTTCAAGACTGCTGTATTTTTTATACACATTTTTAAGTTCTACATCTGTTTATTATCTTAAGTTCTTTAACAGGGGTAAGTCTGTCAAACTCACCAGCAACTGAAAAATGAAACCTTGGCATTATAAGTAAATTAATACTTGCTGTTGTAAAAAATTTCAAATATCGGCAAAGCTCCCCACCCAAAAAATGGGCAAGGTTTTAAGCACCATAGGCAAGAAGGAGGCGAGGGCGAGATTTTCAACGCCGCAGACGGACAAGCACAAACACCACACCCCCAAGTGGGTACCTGTTTCTACTTTTTAGTTTAAAATTGCACTTCCGACCACTTTTTCCCTTCATAGTTTTAATAGATTATACGCTGCGCATACTTGTCCCCGTCGAGCGCAAGGATAAGTCTGTGGCTTCTGCTTCTGATAACATCTTTTTTACTTCCTTGTTGCTGTAATGTTTTTAAGTAAGGGTTGTGTCATTTTCTAATATTGTTCCAGAGGCTTAATTTTACACTTATTTATTCTTCCTTACATGCTTTTACAAATGCCACTATATTTTCTACTGAAACATCAGGTTCAAGTATATGTGTAGGCGCAAGTATTAATGCCCCATCATATCCAACTGTTTTTTTCATTTCGTCTACAACCTTTCTGATATCTTCAGGCGTTCCAAATGGCATTGTGGTTTGGGTCCCTATTGTTCCATCTAATACAAGTTGCTTCCCAAATCTCTTTTTTACCTCTATGGGGGACATACATTCAGGTTGGACAGGATTAAGTATGGTTATTCCAATTTCTATTAAGTCAGGTATAATTTCTGTGATATTGCCGTCACTGTGATACCATATCTGGATATCAGGTTTTATCTTCCTTGCCGCACTATAAATCTTTGCCCATCTTGGTTTAAGAAAATTTCTCCATACAGATGGCGAAAACATCATTGCTTTCTGGCTCGCAACATCATCGCCTGTTGCAATAACATCTGCTCCTGCCTCTGCCAAAAATGTCGCAAGTTCAAGATTCTTTTCTGCAAATTTATCCAATATGTATTCACACCACTGTGGCTGTTCAAATAAATCTATCAAAAATTCTTCATATCCTCTGACCTGCCAACTGTCTTCGTACATATGCCCCACAAAGCAGGAAGCAACCCTTCCTTCTTTATGAACATTATCTATTTTTTCTTTTATTCTAACTTTCTCAAATTCTTTTGAAGGGTATGGGAATCTTTGTATATCAGAAAAGCTTTTTGCGTTTCTTAAAGGACTTATATATCCAGTAAAATGATAGAATTTTGCAGGAATTTCAAGCACACCTAACTCATTTATAAATGAACCTTCTGGTTTTTCTACATCCTCAAAATATACATCGAAATCCGGCTTCTGTTTTTGAATCGCCTCTGGGAATATATTGTTACGATGATATATACCAAAAAAATCCCGTAGGTCGACATTTTTATCAAGTTTATACTTCTCTCTGATTTTTTTATCAACCTCAGGCGTAAACTCTGCATAAAATAAAAATTCTTTGTTCCCCCTGTGTTCAACTGTAGATTTAAATAATTCAAGATGTGTCACTGTTCTTCCTTGTATATTTCGTAAAGACACACAAACACTGATTGTCTTTGTCTTTTTTATCTTTATCTTGCTTTCATCTCCTAATCTAAGTTTAAAAATACTCTATACAATAAACCCAAGCCCTTCTGTCTTTTCCTGAAATTCCAACACAATGATTATAAGGATTAAACAGGCATTTCATTCCCCTGCCAGAATTTTAGGGACAGGGCACCACTATCTTTGTATTGCTCTTTTTATGACCTTCTGAATATTTCTTAAGTAGTATTTTATATCAAAACAATTGTTTAGTTCATTTTCTGTAAGAAGGGTTTTTACTTCTTGATCTTGCATAAGCAGGTTTTTAAAATCAAGACCTTGTTCTCGTGATTTCATTGCATTTTTTTGAACAACCTCATATGCTTTTTCTCTTGAAAGTCCTTTTTCAGAAAGTTTTAGCATCACCCTTTGTGAAAATATAAGCCCCCTTGTGTGACTTATGTTTTTTAACATATTTTCAGGGTATATATTTAGATTTTCAAGAACCTCCCTTAATTTAACAATTATATAGTCAAGTGCAATACAGGCATCAGGCAGTATGATTCTTTCAGCAGATGAGTTTGTAAGATCTCTTTCATGCCATAGTGAGACTGTTTCCATAGAGGTTAAAGCATACCCCCTGAGCACTCTTGCAAGCCCTGTTATTCTTTCAGATATAATCGGATTTCTTTTATGGGGCATTGCACTTGAGCCTTTCTGTGTTTTACCGAAAAACTCCTCTACTTCAAGTATTTCTGTTCTTTGCAGGTTTCTTATTTCTGTTGCAAATTTTTCCAATGATGCTCCTATTAATGCAAGTGTTGTAACAAAATATGCATGCCTGTCTCTTTGTATAATCTGTGTTGAGATTAAATCAGCATCAAGTCCTAGTTTTTTGCATACAATCTTTTCTATTCTTGTGTCTATATTAGAGAATGTGCCAACTGCGCCTGAAATTTTGCCCACAGATATTGTTTTTTTTGCAAGATACAACCTTTCTATGTGTCTTTTTATTTCCTGATACCATACTGCCATCTTAAAACCAAATGTTATGGGTTCTGCATGAACACCATGTGTTCTTCCAATCATTGGGGTGATGGTATATTTTTTTGAAAGTGTTTTTAACAAAGAAGATAGTTTGTTTAAATTTTTCAGAATTAGATCGGAAGATGCTTTAAGCCTGATTGCAAGAGCAGTATCTTCTATATCATAGGAGGTTAAACCGACGTGAATGTACCTTAAGTCTTCTTTTACATATTCAGAAAGGTTTTTAAGAAATGCAAGTAAGTCGTGACCTGTTCCTCCTTTGCCGAACTCAATCTCTTCTATTTTTTTGACATCAAATTTGACATTTTTCTTTATCCTTTCTACAACATTTTTAGGAATACTTCCAATCTCGCACTGTGCCTCAAGTGCTGCAATTTCTACATCAAGCCAGGTTTTGAATTTATTCTGTTCAGACCATATATTTCCCATCTGTGGCAGTGTATATCTTGATATCATTTCCTCCCCCCTTTAACACAATAAAAGCCCGTCAACCTCACCTCAGCTGATGGGCTTTTATTGTTCCCGCAGGACTCTTGTCCTACTTTTTTTTGGGTTTTTTCTTTGAACATCCTCCGTCCATACACCCTCCTTTCCAACAAATATTATATCAATAATTGTTATCCTGTCAAACTTGTTAAACTGATAAATTTACAGGTAGTGCTCAGGTCTTTGTGCCTGTATTATTGAGGTATTTCCCACTTTTGATGAGATTCTAATTTTTTAATTGGGCCACTTCATTTTTCAGCCATTGGTTTAGGTAGTTTTTCACCCAGTCCTTTTTTTAAGAAGTCAGTCCAGCCCCCTTGAAAAATATTTTTTAGGGAAGGCCCAAGGTTATCAATTTTTAAAATGCTCATAACCCATTGCCTGTATCTTAATACTTTCCCCTTTTTCAAATTCTAAATACATCCCCTTGCTTTTAGGCAGGATTTCGCCTATATCTGTAATTTTAACTTCAATTTTATCTTTTGCCTGTTTAATAATGTTTTTTGCCTGTTCCTGATCTGCTGTGAACAGAAGTTCAAAATCTTCTCCATCGTTCAATGCCGAGTGAACATCTTTTGCATCCTTTGACAGAGGAATACTTTTTGCGTATATCCTGCAACCGGTTTTGCTTTCTTCGCATATCCTTTTAATATCAGAACCAAGTCCGTCTGAGATGTCTATCATAGAATTTATTTTAAAATTCTTAACAAGGCTCTGGGCCTCTTTCAAGCGGGGGATAAATTTAAGATGACGCCCTTTTATTGAACCACCCAGGGAACCTGTTACGAGGATTCTGTCTGCAATTTTTGCGCCTTTTCTTGTGATAAATTTTTTATTTTTTGTTTTCCCGATTATTGCAATTGTTATCTGCAAATATTTGCCTGAGGATAGGTCCCCGCCGACTACTTGGACATCAAATTGATCGGCAATATGTTTTATTCCTTTTGCAATCTTTTTTAAAATCTGCCACCCATATTTATCTGGAAGAACAACACCGACAACGCAATACAGCGGAATCCCGGACATTGCGGCAATATCACTTAAATTTATTGCCAGTGATTTTCTCCCGGCAAGAAATGCGTCGTTTTTATTCCTTATCTTAAAATCAATACCCTCTACAATCATATCTGTGGCAAAAACAAGATGTTCGCTTGCATCCAGACCTATAACAGCCGCATCGTCTCCTATACCCACAAGGATATTTCTATCCTTTGTCTTAAATATGTTTCTTATTTTTGAGAGCATTTCAAATTCTTGCATATAATTCTTATTGCCTGTTCAGGAGTATCAACGATATGAAACAGTCTTAAATCGTCTTTACTTATCTTTCCCTGTTTTAGGGTTGTATCTGTGAGCCATTGTATAAGCCCATTCCAATACTTTTTGTTCACCAATACAATTGTTACAGGGGAAAGTCTTTTTGTCTGAAACAGTGTGAGTATTTCAAAAAATTCGTCTAATGTTCCATATCCGCCGGGTAAAAATACAAATGCCACCGCATATTTTACAAACATAACCTTTCTTACAAAAAAATATCTGAACCGCAAAAGATGTTTTACATAAGGGTTGGGTTTTTGCTGTGTTGGAAGTTCTATGTTCAGCCCTATTGATTCACCGCCTGCATTAAATGCGCCCTTGTTTGCCGCTTCCATAATCCCTGGACCTGCTCCTGTTATAACAGCAAGTCCTTTTTTTACGGCAATTGCGGCTATTTTTTGTGCAGTCTGGTAATCAGCATCAGATGGCACTGCCTTTGTTGAACCAAATATAGATACTGCAGGAGGAAGCACTGCAAGGGTTTCAAAACCATCTATAAATTCACTCATTATCCTGAATACTCTCCATGTATCTTCTGCCCTAAAATCTGACGAAGGTTTTATCTTTGACATATGCCCCCTACTTAAATCTAAAACAAATTTTTGCCTTTACCGCCCCCCTGGGACAAATCTCTTGACAACAAAGACAGGATATACACCTGTGGACATCAAGAGATAGAAAGTTTTTCTTAAAAACAATTGCACCTTTCGGACAACTCTTTACACAAAGACCGCACTTAGAACAAACCTGTTTTTTAAAAACGGGCATAATACTTATAAACCTGCCAACTAACTTTAATGTTGCCGAAGGTATTTTCAATATTATACCTGATTTTGGTAAAATAAAACCAGGGATAGGTTTTGCAAAAGTGCTTTCGCCATCTATTTCTATATCTTCCATTTTACAGTTTCCGATGCCTCTTACATCTGCAATTCTTAACATCGGGATATGCAAGGGGTCAAGTCCCATCATAACAGCCATAACGGTATCTAATGCCACAACATCTCTTGAACACAATATTAATCCTATGTTCCGTGCTTTGCCGGCTGAACCGGGTCCGTCGCCTTCAAGCCCTATTATACCATCCATAATTGTAAGGTGTGGCTTTACTTTTTCAAGTATATCTATTAAAAGTTTTGAAAATTCTTGTATTGAAGGATAGTCGCTGTGGTAATTTATTTTCTGCGTACCGGGTACGATACCAAACATATTTTTTATTCCACCTGTAAGTATTGTAAGATTATGTGTCTTGAATTTAGGAAGATTTATAATAACATCTGATTCAAGAGCAATACTTGCCAGGGGTATTTTCCAGTCTGTCACCTTATTGAAAAATATACATTCTGCATTTTCCTGCTCACATATCCTTTTTACCCCCGTTTTTTCATACACCTCTTCCATCCTTACACTTCCATAGCATGAATCTCCAATAATTGCTTTTGCACCCACACGGTGGACTATTCTTACAACCGCTCTTATAAATTCCGGATGTGTTGTAATGGCTAAAAATGGCTCTGATGCGGAAAGCAGGTTTGGTTTAATAAGGACCCTGTTGTGTTTTTTAACAATACTTTCTATACCCCCGATATCAGTTAAACACCTTTCAACTGCCTGTTGCACATCGTCTATGTGATATGTTGGACACCTGTGTATAGAAACAATACTTTTCATAATGCTCATATGTCCTTGCAAAGTCTATAGCCCACATTGTGAGTTGTTTCTATGTATGTTTTACCTGTGGTTTCTATTTTACTTCTTATCCTTCTTACAGGGGCATCAACTGTTCCTGTGTCTTTGTAGAGGCAAAGTCCCAGACCTTGCTCAATAATGCTTCACAGACATACCATCAAGTCCTACGCTTAAAAATATTATAACAGAATTTCAATAAAAAAGCCTCCTGTGTTAAAAAAGGAGAAATTAAATATTTATCATATATTTTTTGTAATGTGTTATAATTTGAATATGCTCCAGAGGCTTCTTATTAAAAATCTTGCCATTATTGAGTCTCTGAACATAAAATTCTATCCAGGATATTGTCATATATTTAAGAAACTACATAGAGAATATCTCATTTGACCCACACAAGATTGATGGCGTGATATCCTCTAAATTTCAAATTAAGAGTGTTGTATAGCCACAAGTGTTTGCAGGAGAACAGATGAACCCAACTGTGAGGGTAACAGTACTTCCAGAGGAAAAGGAAATATTTGTAATCCCAGGGACAAGTATTCTTGAGGCGGCGGCATCGGCAAATATAGTAATGGAAGCCCCCTGCGGCGGTAAGGGACTGTGTGGAAAATGCAAGATAAAGATTATTGAAGGGCAGATGTCTGCAAGCCCAACAGAGGAAAAGGTATTGGGAAAGGAAGCTGTATCTTCCGGTTTCAGGATGTCCTGCCAGTCTAAAATAAATTCGGATTGTAAAATACTAATCCCGGCACAAACAAGGTTGTCGGCACAGAAGATACTTACCCTGGGTATAGAGGGCGAAAAACAGATACATCCAAGCGTATGGAAAAAGTACACAGAACTTCCCCCCGCCACACTTGATAACCAGATATCCGACCTTGACCTTATCAGGAAAAATGTGGGTGAAAAATTCTGTGTAGATATTTACATATTAAGAAAGATTCGCAATTTTTTAAAAAAACAGGATTACAAATGCACCTGTGTGTTTTCAGACGGAGAACTTATAAACCTTGAACCGGGCGATACAACGGGGATTAACTACGGCGTTGCATTTGACATAGGGACATCAACAGTTGTTTCTGCACTTCTTGATGCTAATACAGGAAAAGAGATTGCACTTACTGCAAGAATGAATCCGCAAGCAATATACGGGGATGATGTTGTATCAAGAATCCAGTTTATAATCAATAATAAAGACGGTCTTGAAAGACTTCACCTTTCAATTATAGGGACAATGAATGAGATGATACAGGAAATGGCTTCTTCTGCGGGTATATCAGTTGAACAGATATACAAAATAGTTCTGTGCGGTAATTCAACAATGCAACACATAGTATTAAAAATATCCCCCGAAGGACTTGGTTTTGTTCCATTTTCTCTTGTGTTTCGTGAAGGCACAGATGTAAAAGCAAAAAAGTTAGGACTCCAGATAAGTCCCAATGGAACAGTATGTGTATTTCCTAATATAGGGGGATTTGTAGGAGGAGACACAGTCTCTGTGATACTTTCCACAAGACAGCATGAGTCAGAAAAAATAAGGCTCTCGGTTGATATAGGAACAAACGGAGAAATAGTTCTTGGCAACAGAAAAAGACTTATCTCTGCCTCAACAGCAGCAGGCCCTGCATTTGAAGGGGCACGGATATCACAGGGGATGAGAGCATCTGCTGGTGCAATAGAAAAGGTTATTTTTGCAGAAGATGTCCTTGTTAATACAATAGCAAACCAGCCCCCTTGTGGTATATGTGGCTCAGGGCTTATAGATGCGGTTGCAGAGATGGTCCGAACAGGTGTTATAGATAAAACAGGGAGAATACAGTCGCCGGATGTTCTGAAAGGAAAGATTCCTGAAAAAATTGCTGAAAGGATAATTTCTTCAAAAAAGGGGTTTGATTTCAGACTTGTTAATGCAGAAAACACAAGAGCAGGGCATCCTGTGTATATAACACAGAAAGATATAAGAGAATTACAGCTTGGGAAAGCTGCAATATTTGCAGGTATAAAGATACTTGAAAAACAATATGGTATAACAGATGAAGACATATCGGAGGTATTTCTTGCAGGCGGGTTCGGAAATTTTATAAGAAGAAGCAACGCAAAAAGGATTGGTCTTATCCCTGATATTGCTTCTGAGAGGATAAGGTTTGTAGGCAATGCCGCACTATCGGGGGCAAGGTTGCTCCTTCTTTCAAGAAAGCTTCACGGTGTTGTTGAGGATATATCAACAGAGACAGAGTATATAGAGCTTTCTGTTTCAAGGGATTTTCAAGACAAGTTTGCAGATGCAATGTTGTTTTCTGCCTGTTGAAAAGAATGCAGGGAAATAAAAGAAATTTAAAAGGGTGGTTTGATAAGTGGTGCTGATTTTGACAATCCTGTAGTAAGTTTGTGTAACAGAGCCCATTGCACAACCCCAATCCCACTAATTTCAAATGCACCAGAACACCAGAGCACCAGTGCACCCTGCCTGTGCTGTGCTACAGCACGCAGACAGGCAGAACACCAGAACACCAGAGCATTAGAACACCAGAGCATCAGAGCACCAGTAGTGCATCAGTTGCTTTTTAAGTTTCACGAGCCTGCCCGCGACAGGTAGGTCTAATGGGGTTAGGTGGGGCGGTCATGCAAGAGGCTCTCCTAAGAAAAAACAGCCAAAATTTTCTTGCCCGGTAGTGTAATGGTAACACAGCGGCCTTTGGAGCCGTTACTCGAGGTCCGAGTCCTCGCCGGGCAGCCAATTTCTGGTTTGAAGAAGGTAGGCCCACTAATGTGTGTGGCGGGAATCCAGTATTTTCACTCCGCCCTTCATTAGTTAATTTAAAAGAGGGAATATGCTCGGTATGACAGAATATAAAGTTTTGGAAAAACAACAACTAAAGACCAACAACATTGCGATCAGTGTTCGGACCATAGAAAGGTTCTTAACCAGCGCAGGATTTCCCAAATTACACCGTCGTAGTTATCAGAAGATAGGTATCAGCAGAAAGAGAAGTATTATTCCGGCACGTTCTCAAAATATAGATACAGCCAGACCAGAGCTATTTCGGGCTAAGTGTCAGATTGCCGGTGCATTTTTTTTCCTTCCCTACATTTTAGAAAGCGGCATCTATGGATATTGTAGAATTGGCGGAAATACCATCTTTCCCCTGTCTCACTTACCTCTCATCCTTACTTCCTAATATGGGTATATTCTGTCTTCTCCCATTCTTAAAATTATTACTAAATTTTGTTGCAAAAGTTATAAATAAATATAAAATAACATAGTGGATAGATTTTGAATCTTATTTATGCTGGTGTAGCTCAGGGGCAGAGCAGGGGTTTTGTAAACCTCTGGTCGGGGGTTCAAATCCCTCCACCAGCTCCATAAATTAAAGGATTAGAACCCTTATGAAGGGAAAAACAGGAAGTAAAGCGGATAAAGCAAGACACAGATCAGAACATAATATGCCTTTTTGTTTTTAAGGTACAGGAAAAAGATTGGACAAATCTCTTTTATTACATATATGTTGTGCACCCTGTATAATAATACCGTTGAAGTTTTTTAAGGCAGAACAGTGGCAGGTTAAGGGCTTGTTCTATAATCCAAATATATAACTGGAAGGTGAATATAATATAAGAAATCTATAATTGAAATATTATTATCTCTTGAACAGCTTGATGTAGAATATACGGCATATAGTCAATAGGAACATCTGAATTTTGTTAAGGGGTTGACCCCCCCTTGAAAGATGTAAGAACTGTTATGCCTTAAAATTAGAATATACAACAAGAATGGCTTGTAAAACGAAGTGCCCGGTTTTCTTTACAACTTTGCTTGTAAGTTTGTATCAATATCGTAATTTATTGAAACAGGTAACAGAACTTATAACAAAAAAATATAGTATAGGATTTATTTATAAGAATTTTAGAAATGATTTTTATAATTCTAAAAATATTGCAAGAGAAAGGAAATACTATATTCAAAATTATTGTGGATGTTATGCTTAAGAAGTAAAGAGTCGAGAGAAAGTTAGATGAAAAAAGCCGCAATTATATTTGGTTTGTATTTTTTTGTTTTATCTTTTTTGCGTTGCTATGGCCAGCAGATTGCATCAGAACTTCCAACAGACATTAGGGTTGCGGTTGTAATTGATGCAAACCAGATTTCAGTTCAGGTTCCGTCCGCCTATAGGCTTGAACTGCCATATACGGGTGAGCTTCTCAGGTCAGGTCCTTCTTTACATAAGACAATGGTTTACCCTGAGACTGTGGGTGTAAGAATTGGTTCTTTTAACCCGATGGTATTTGGTGTGAAAATTATTGCACCTCCTGAAAAGGGCCTTTATGTAAATGAAAATAAAATAAGAGGCACACTAAATATTATCAGAAATAAAAATATAAAATTAACAGCAATCAACACACTTTCATTAGAGGATTATATAAGAAGTGTGGTTCCGTCAGAAATACCCAAAGACTGGCCAGCAGAGGCGATAAAAGCTCAAGCAATTGCTTCAAGAACATTTGCTATGTATAAAATGTATGTGAACAGAGACAAAGACTTTGATGTAAGGAGCGATATATTCTCACAGGTTTATAAGGGAAAATCTGTTGAATATGAAAGCACAAGTGTAGCAATTAAAGAGACGCAGGGGCTTGTTTTGGTATCTGAAAGCACTATTTTCCCCAGTTTTTTCCATGCACTTTGTGCAGGTAAAACAGAAAATGTAATGCAGATATGGGGCAAAAAATTTATAAAAACATTAGAAGGAACGGAGTGTGCATTCTGTAGGCAAGCCCCAAGATTTTTTTGGGAAGCCTCATTCACTCCTTCACAGATAACCTCATCTCTTAACAAGGCAGGTATTCGCTGTAGTCTTATAAATGGTATAGATATATCAGAACACACACCTTCCGGAAGGGTTAAAGAGTTAATTTTAAAATCCAAAGGCAAGGAGATTTTGGTAGAGGCAACAAAATTCAGGATTGCAGTAGGCCCCGATGTTTTAAGAAGCACAAATTTTTCAGTCCAAAAAAAAGACAGCAGGTATATTTTCAAAGGTCAGGGATGGGGGCACGGTGTAGGGCTTTGTCAGTGGGGAGCATATTTTATGGCAAAACAAGGATATAATGCAAAACAGATACTTCAATTTTATTATCCTTCCAGCCAGGTAGTTCACTTTTCAAAAGCAATGCTTCCCTAAAATCCCATAAACTTAAAGCCCCTGCAAGCAAAAGTTAGATAAATCTATGAATACGGCTATTTGTCTAAAAGACATAGACTATCATCTTCCTCTTAAACTTATAACACAAAAGCCCTGCGCTTTGAGAGATACATCAAGACTACTTGTATTAGATACAGGTTCGGGCAATGTCCAGCATACAACATTTTGCAAGATAAGCGTTTATTCAGTCAAAACATCCTGATAAAGACTGGAGGTTTACTGAAGATATGCTTGTGTTTGCATATACTTCAGCGATAAATCTGGGATATAGATTTTATTCATATGGCGATGCAATGTTGATTATGTAGAGAATGTTCATAGACAAAACAGAAAGGAAGAATATATGATAAAAGTTCCCTTATCAAACCCAAAGCCAGATATTGACAATTTTATAAAAGTTATAAAAGGTGAAATAATTCCTCAAAAGCCTCCACTTGTAGAACTTTTTTTAGATTATGAAATTGTAAGGGACATATCTAAGAATTTTTTAAACAAGCAGTGGGTAGAAACATCCGAAGACAAAGAACAGCAGAAGAAGTACTTGACAAACTGGATTGAGGTCTACTGGAGAACCGGTTATGATTTTGTCCGAATGAGCGGAGGACTTGAATTTCAGACTAAATCAAGGCAGGCAGAAGATGCTTCAAGTATGTCTGGAAAAAGAAACTGGGCAGAGGAAGGTAAAGGACCCATCTCAACCTGGGAGGAGTTTGAAAAGTATCCCTGGCCGGATGTAAAGAAAGCAGATCTATGGCAGTACGAGTCTGTTGCAAAAAATATCCCCCAGGGTATGGGACTTTTTGTATGCCCTACTTCCGGATTTCTTGAGATACCCCTGGACATTCTTTTCGGATATGAAAATCTTTGCTATCTTTTATATGACCAGCCGGAACTTGTAGAGGCGGTTTTTAAGAAGGCTGGAGAAACTATCTATCAATTTTATGAAAGGCTTTTGGGACTTCCGAATCTTGTCGGATTTTTTCAAGGCGATGATATGGGGTATAAAACAGGGACTCTTATTTCAGCAGAACACTTAAAAAGGCTTTCTTTACCCTGGCATAAAAAACTTGCTCATCTTGCTCACAAAAATAGTTTAATCTACATACTTCACTCCTGCGGACAATTAGATGAGATAATGAACAATTTGATAGATGATGTAAAGATAGATGCAAGACATTCATTTGAAGATGAAGGAAATCCTGTAATTGAGTTTAAGAAAAAATATGGCAAAAAGATAGGGGTTCTTGGCGGTATAGATGTGGATAAACTTTGCAGACTTTCTGAGGATAGATTGAGGGTGCATATCAGGAATATTATAAAAGAATGCCTCCCGGATGGAAGGTTTGCAGTTGGTTCAGGTAATACAGTTGCAAACTATGTTCCTGTTGCAAATTATATTGCAATGGTGGAAGAGGCTTTGAATTTTTTTTGACATAAATTTTAATCATTGACAGAATGATATTTCATTGATATATAAAACGCAATAAATATTTGTATAAACATTAAACATATGCTATAATCGGAATAGTCTAATTTGAAAGAAGGGCTATTCCGATGAGAAGACTTGAGATTCCCGACGTTGAAACATTTATTGCTGCAATCCAGGATGAAATATCCCGGACCCAAAAGGTTTTGGCCCTGACCAGGATTGTTGTTGATCCTGATGCCAAGATACTGGTAACTACTGCTCTGGAAACCTTAAGCAAAGAGGCGGCAAGGTCTGGCCTTTCGTCAGGAGCAAATTCTCTTATTCTTATGCTTAGTTATCCCTTTACCTTATCGGCCGCTCTGCTTTTTATATCCTGACCGCACTCATCAGTTTGAAGATATTTCAACACAGATAGAGTCTACAATTTCTCTTCTTCGCTCATTAGGACGCTCTCCTACGGACCTGGAAACATTTTAACCCAGTGCACCAGAACACCAGTTTATAATGTGTTTTTAAATTGACAGAATTATAGCAATATTTTATACTAAACTTAATTTGCCGAAGTGGCGGAACTGGCATACGCGCTACGTTCAGGGCGTAGTTCCCGTAAGGGATTGGGGGTTCAACTCCCCCCTTCGGCACCAGTATAACAAACAAAACCCTGCAACGGAAAACACCAAAACAATGTAAAACAGTAAAGGAGTTGAACACAAAAGGGGTTAGGGGAAAATGTTAATTTTCCCCTTTTTTAATAAATTAGACTCTTGCAGCTGTTTAGAATACTGCTTTGAAGAATATGCTAAGGAAATGGTCTTTCTAAAGACTTGAGAAGATTCTTACTGCAGGCTATTTAAGGAAAAGAGACCACCACACTTGAAATTACCACTATCGCCTGGGGTAATGGGTAAGCCTGAACAACAGGTATCTTGGGTAGCCTCTTCGGGGGCAATATGCTACTTATAATTACAATCATCCTGTCCTATTATCTATCATCTGTAATGTAAGTTTTTTGGAAAATTCATAACAGGTCAGGGGTATCTTTTGTCTTTTTTCCATTATTAGAAAAGCGATGAATAAGAAGTTGACTTGTGAGATTCAGAAGGAATAAATAGATAAGGTTGACGGGGTTCAGTGAACTTTCTCCCCGAATTTCTTCACTGCCTTGAATGTATCCAGCATCTTTCTTGACTGCCCATCTGGTTTTGATGTATCCCAGATAATTTTCTCCCTGAATCCAGTCAGTTTAGCAATCAACTCAACAAAATCGTTACAGGGATGTTTCTATCTTGACTTTAAATTTATTGTAAGTATCATTTAATTTTAAACAGAGCGGTTTAATTCTCGCCCACTTCAATTCGAAACCATATATATTTCTAAAAAGATGACGAAACCGCAAGAATTCCTTCAAATCTTGCACAAATTCAGAATCCATAACAGCAGTTTTTCTTTTATTCATCGGTTGTGTCATTTGTAAAAGAAGTTTTGTATGCCAATCTTCACCTTTCGGCATACTACCATCTATATTTACAGCAATTCTCTCAAATATTTTTTCAACTCCACAATAAAAATCATGAATGATACTTGCTGATGCTCTAGTGGTGATAAAATCTGGCTCATTTTTTACTTTATTTACAATTTCTTTCATTTCACTAACTAAACGTTCAAGATTTTTCAATTCTACTTCCATGTCTTTCTTAAGTTTCCTATCCATATATAACTTTCCCTTCTTGGAGTGCTTTTTGCTTGAGAGTTTCAAAAGCATCCTCAAATGGAATAAGATTAACATCTACACCAACGGGCAAAAAGTCACATAATTCAGTTAAAGACTTAACATAAATCTCTGGCGGTAACCCTTCCACAACCAAATCAATGTCAGATTTTTCGTGAAGCTTGCCACTGATTAAAGAGCCAATAAGAGTGACTTTTTTAACTTTGTATTTATTTCCCAAAAATACAGCGCACTTATTTGCTATCTTTCGCAGGTCTTTTTTTCTATTCATAATCTAAATCTCTCCTTGAAGCTGTGTAGTTCTATACCACTCAATTGTCTTTTTGACTCTTTGCTCTTTGCGCTTTGCTTTTTGCATCTATGCATTTCTTTATCAAAGCGGGGATTACATGAGAAGAATCAGGGTCAAAATTATCTCCCGGTCCATATAAATTAACCTGCAATAAGTTGATGGAATTGAATCCGTATTGCTGGCGATATGCCTGCGATTGAACAATAAGCATCTTTTTGGCTAAACCATATGGAGCATTTGTCTCCTCTGGATAACCATTCCACAAGTCGTTTTCTTTAAAGGGCACCGGAGTAAATTTTGGATAGGAGCAAATAGTCCCTATCGCAACAAATTTCTTTATTCCAAATTTTCTTCCCTCTTCCATCATTTGAACTCCCATTATTAGATTATCATAGAAAAATTTTCCGGGATTTTCTCGGTTTGCGCCAATCCCTCCTACCTGTGATGCTAAATGAATAACCGTATCGGGGATAGAATCCCTATAAAGCTTTTTAACTGCTTCCATTTGCACCAGGTTATAATCTTTGCTTCGCGGAACAAAGATATTTTTGCATCCTTGCCGTTGCAGTTTCTCAATTACATAAGAACCTAAAAAACCTGCGCCACCGGTTACTAAAACTCTCTTATTATGCCAAAAACTCACATTACACATCAGGTTAAGGTTAAATGTTATTTCTCAAAGATGCAATTAAAAAGAATTTAATTCTTTCCATATTTCTTCAAATGAGTTATACTGCATTCTGTTAACCTTAGCCTTTTCCAACTATGTCTCTATTGTGGAAAAAGGGGACAGATTTATTTTCTCTGCCCTATTTGTTAAATATGGTTTTACTGTATTATACTAGTATTTTAAAAATTGGTCAAAAGTAAAAGGGGACAGCACACTGGTGGATAAGCGACAGACATAAAAGATAAAAGTAAGGATGGGGCACAGGTGAAGGTAAAGTATTATTTGTTATATAAAATGCATTAAATACCCATCTTGGCTTTACAATTAAATTCACCAAAGATTTTAGCAATACACATACTCTTTATAATTTATTAAGAAAATCTTCTATTTCCTTCTGTTTCAATCCACGCCCTCGCACGGAGAGCGACTGGTCTTATTTTTTTAACTCCTATGGTCATCTGATAATGAAGTTTTTTCCTGTGAATAAGTGATTACTTATTGCGCTTAAATTTTTCCCTTCTTCCAGAACTCCTGAAAGAATGCCACAAACACCCCTAAAAATAATCCCAAAACCCCGGAGATTGATACATTCAACATTTTTCTTGGGTATATGGGACGTTTTGGCTCGGTAGCGGGAGAGACAATTTTAACCTCACCCAATTCCATGGCCTTGGCAATGCGTACCTCTTCAATTCTAACGGCTAAATTCTCATATGTTCTTTTATAGATTTCTGCCTGGCGGGTTAACTGGGTTAATTCAAATTCTTTCTGATGGATGACTCTTCCCAATTCATCTATTTCTTTTGCGGTCAACTCTACTGACTTATCTAAATGCCCGAGCCTTGCCTCTAAGGTATTCAGCTCTATTTGAATATTCACGATACGGGTTTTAAGGTCTTGATAAAGGGGATTTATATTCTCACTCATGAGTTTTTTCTCAGCTAAATTGCCAAGGCGTCCCTCTTTATCTATCTTTTGCCATAAAGCATCATCAGTTATGGCCTTGGAAATAATAACGAATTTTTCCTCTCCTTCTATCCCTTTTTTTAGTTCTTTTAAAGAATCCTCCTTTGTTTTTAAAGCGATTCCTGAATTGATAAGTTCCTCCTTCTCTCTCTTTAATTTCTCCTTCTTAATGCTTAACTCGGCTTGCATTAAATCTAATCTGTATTTATTTTTAAATTCCTTAATTTTCTCCTCTGCCCGAGTAAGACTTTCTAGAACAATCTCAAATTGCTCGGTAACAAAATCGCCGGCGCCTTTTACTGTTCCGGAGATGAGCTCCCCGCTATATTTTATATATTCTTGTGCCCAGGCATTGGTTATTTCCCTGGCCATCTTGGAGTCATTATCTTTTGCCTCCAGTTGAAGAATATTTGTCCCGGTTATCTCTTTAACATTTAATCTTTTAATTAGATCATCAAAGATAAGAGGCTGGCCCAATTTATCCGTCAGCCTTAATTTATCGATTACTTTTTCTAAAACTGGGCTTGCCCTTAATAATGTCTTATGAGTGGAGAGGGATATGGCTGGCTGTAGAGTCACACCTGCACTTGTTCTCCCCTCTATATCCAGGGAAGCGTCCGCGGGCGAAAGGAGTGCTTGCACCCGGGAAGGGGTAATCATTATAGAAGTGGTTGATTGATAAACCTTAGGCAGATATAAACTCACAATTGCTGTCGTGATTATAAAGATAAAAAATACACTTAAAATTATCTTCTTTCTTTTAATCAGTACTTCAATGTAGTTGTGTAGGTTAATTTCATCTTCATATTTTTCTTCCATATTTTCCTCCAGTTTTTTAGAGACTCATATATTTTACCTTTTCCTCTGCTTCGCTTATTCTTTACATAAGAGATAATGGTAAGGGCGAGAAGAGCTTAAATATCTTTGTCTTGCTTTATACATTCTACCACATATTTTTGTTGTTCTTCTGTTAGTTCCGGATATATGGGAAGTGCAAGTGTGGTTCTTGCCGATTCTTCTGCAACAGGACAGTCTCGTTCTTTATATCCTAACCCCTTAAAGCATCCTTGCAGATGTAGAGGGACAGAATAATATATCTCTGTTCCAATTCCTTTTTCTTTTAACCCTGCCTGCAATTTATCCCTGTTTTTAAGCCTTATTACATACTGATTGAATATATGTCTGTTCTGTTTTATTACAGGTATTTGGATATTGTCTGTCAATCCGGATTCTTCAAACAGTCTATTGTATCTATTAGCATTTTCCTGTCTTGCCATTGTCCATTTATCCAGATGCCTTAATTTTACAATTAAAACAGCCGCCTGTATTGTATCAAGCCTAAAATTGCCTCCAACAATGTTATGATAATATTTAGGTTTTGAACCGTGCGTCCTTAGTGTCCTTATCTTTTCTGCAATTGCAGGATCGTTTGTTGTTACCATCCCGCCGTCTCCAAAGCCCCCTAAATTTTTACTCGGGAAAAATGAAAAACAGCCTGTATCTGACATACTGCCTGCTCTTTTCCCGTCGGACTCGCTACCTATTGCCTGGGCTGCATCTTCTATTGTTTTAAGGTTATACTTTTGCGCAATTTTTAATATGGGCTCCATTTCTGCACACTGGCCATATAGATGGACAGGGATAATTGCCCTTGTTTTTTCTGTAATTTTTTTTTCTATAAGATCTGGGTTGATATTATATGTGCTCTTCTCTATATCAACAAAAACCGGTTTTGCTCCAAGTCTTGAAACAGAACCCGCTGTTGCAAAAAATGTGTATGTCGGAACGATTACCTCATCTTTTGCTTCGATACCAAGCGCCATCAATGAAGTAAGAAGAGCATCCGTTCCTGAGGATACACCAATTGCAAACTTGCAATGACAGTATTCTGCAACCTGTTTTTCAAGTTCTGAAACCTCTGCCCCAAGTATAAAATGTTGACCTTCTATCACAGACTGAATAGCGGTATCTACTTCGGATTTTATCGTTTTATACTGCGCTTTTAAGTCAAGAAAAGGCACCTGCATATATTTCCCTTTATAGTCTCCAATATCTGAATCCGGCAGATTTTAACACATCCCTATTATATATACATTTTACATCTATAAGAACAGGATTTTTAATGGAAATTCTTTTAAGAAAATCTAATTCTATTTTTCTATATGCCATATGTGCAACCGCAACAATAATACAGGATGCCTTTTTAAGTTCTTCCACAGGGATAAGTTTTATACCATATTCTTTTAACACCTCTTTGGGGGTTGCTATGGAATCGCAAACCTGAACATTTATTCCATAGTCTTGAAGTTCAAATATAATATCCACCGCTTTTGAGTTTCTTATATCTTTGCAATCTTCCTTGAATGTTATTCCAAGGACTGTAACCGTTGCCCCGCTAATGTTATGCCCTGAGTGTATCATCTCTTTTATTGCCTTGTGTGCAATAAATTTTCCCATCCCATCGTTTATTCTTCTACCTGCAAGAATAATCTGAGGAATATATCCTATCTTTTCTGCCTTGTGTGTAAGATAGTAAGGGTCCACTCCTATGCAGTGTCCTCCTACAAGACCAGGTTTAAATCTTAGAAAGTTCCATTTTGTACCGGCAGCTTCTAATACATCGTTTGTGTCTATCCCCATTTTATCAAATAAAACAGCGAGTTCATTCATCAGTGCAATATTTAAATCCCTTTGTGTGTTTTCTATTACTTTTGCAGCCTCAGCAACCTTTATACTTGGCGCAAGGTGCACACCCGGCTCAACTATAGAACTGTACATCTTTGCAATAATTTCCAGTGTTTGTTCATCCTGAGCCGATACAACCTTTTTTATCTTTGTAAATATGTGTTCTTTATCACCAGGATTTATTCTCTCGGGACTATAACCAATCTTAAAATCTTTGCCACACTTCAACCCTGAAACTCTTTCAAGAACAGGAACACACTCTTCTTCTGTTGCACCGGGATAGACTGTGGACTCATAAACAACAATAGATTCTTTTTTTAAAGCCTTACCAACTGTTTCTGAAGCCTTATATAAAGATGTTAAATCAGGCTGGTTTGCATCATTTACGGGGGTAGGAACAGCAACAATAAAAAAATTTACTTTTTTTAAGTCTTCTATATTATCTGTAAAGTAAAGATTGGGGGATTTTAAATCTGCAGAGGGCACATCATCATTGCGGTCAAAAGCGCTTCTTAGTTCTTTTATACGTTGTTTTTTGACGTCAAAACCGAATGTTTTATATAACTTCCCGAAAGATGTCGCAACAGGCAGTCCCACATATCCAAGTCCAACTACACCTACTATTTTTTGTTTATCCATTATCATCCAAATCTACCGGTAATATAGTTTTCGGTTCTTTTGTCCTCGGGATGGGTAAAAATTTTATCTGTCCTGTTAAACTCAATGAGCTTTCCTAAAAGGAGAAAAGCAGAAAAGTCTGAAATTCTGGCCGCCTGTTGCATATTATGAGTCACGATAACAATGGTATATTTCTTCTTTAGTTCTTGAATTAACTCTTCAATCTTTGCTGTAGCAGTTGGATCTAAAGAAGAACAGGGTTCATCAAAAAGAATCACTTCAGGCTCAATAGCTAATGCTCGGGCAATGCATAGACGCTGCTGTTGACCTCCGGATAAATCCAGGGCCGAATCACCCAACCTATCTTTAACCTCGCTCCATAAGGCAGCGTCTTTCAAGGCCTGCTCAATCTTTTCTATCAATTCTTCCTTCTTTTTAATAAGTCCGTTGATTTTAAGTCCATAAGCCACGTTTTCAAAGACCGACTTAGGAAAAGGATTGGGGCGCTGAAAGACCATTCCTATCCTTCTTCTTATTCCAACAACATCTATATCTTCACCATAAATATTTTCCCCATCTAATAAAATCTCCCCTTTAACTTTTACCGAGGGGATAATATCGTTCATCCGGTTCATCGCTCGGATAAGTGTGGACTTGCCACAACCTGAAGGGCCAATAATAGCAGTAACCTTATTTTTCTCAATATCAAGACTTACATCCTCTATTGCCTGTGTGTCTGTATACCAGATATTTAAACTGCAAATGGAAATTTTAATTTCTTTTTGACTGATGAATGATGACTGGCAACTGGCAACTGGCAACTGGCAACTGGTGATTATATCTACCATTTTTTTCTCCTGCGAAAACGATTGCGCATCACAATGGATAAGGCACTCATACTCAACACTAAAAATAATAGCACCGTGGCAGTGCCATATGCAATGGGAATCTGGGCCTGAGCGTGCGTCCCTTCAGTGAGAAGCCCATAGATGTGATAGGGAAGCGCCTGGACCTCACTAAACACAGAGTTTGGCAGATGCATAATATAGAAAGTAGCCGCGGTAAAAAGAATAGAGGCAGTATCCCCGGCCGCTCTACCGATACCTAAAATAGAGCCTGTAAGGATAGAAGAAATAGAATTAGGCATTACAATACGGTAAATTGTCTGCCACTTGGTTGCCCCTAAGGCGAAAGATGCCTCACGGAAACCTTGAGGAATAGCAAGAAGCGCCTCCTCACTTGTGCGGATAACAGTGGGAAGAATCATTATTCCTAGGGTGAGCCCCCCGGAAAGAATAGAAACTCCAAAACCAAAGAATCTGACAAAGATAACCATACCAAAAAGACCAAAGACAACAGAGGGCACTCCGGCCAAGGTGCTAACACCGATTCTGATGGTCTGCACTATCCCCCCCTGTCGGGTATATTCTACTAAATAAATTGCGGCCATAACTCCTAAGGGAAGGGCAAAAAAAACTGCCACCAGGACTAAATAAAATGTGCCCACAATAGCCGGGAAAATTCCGCCAGCGGTCATAGCATCCCGGGGCATCTGTGTGAGAAACTCCCAGTTTATTACCATCGCTCCCCGGCTAATAATAAAAAAAATAACACTAAAAAGGGCAATTAACGGCAAGGCAGTGGCGGTATGCAAAAATACACTAAACACAAGTTCTTTAAATTTTCTCATATTCCTACCTGCCGGCGAAATCTTATAGAAAACCGCTCAGCCGCAATACTAAAAAGAAGTGTCAGGACAAACAGCACACATCCTATACCAAAAAGAGCGTGCATGTGAGGACTACCGCTGGCCGCTTCTCCCATCTCCAGACCAATGGTGGCGGTCATTGCCCGCACGGGCTGAAGGAAGGAGCGTGGAATAATTGCCGAGCCGCCAGCTACCATCATCACCACCATTGTTTCCCCGATGGCTCTACCCATACCCAAGATTATAGCGGTAACTATGCCTGGAAAAGCCGCAGGAAAAACTACCTTGGCTGCGGTCTCTAATTTAGTGGCCCCCAAGGCATAAGAAGCCTCCCTATAAAGGACAGGAACAGAAGAAATGACATCCTCAGATATAGTCACGATAGTAGGAAGTGCCATCAGTCCCAATAAGATGGAGGCGGTAAGGGCGGTAAACCCAATCGGCAAATCAAAGAGGCGCATTATAAAAGGGGCCAATGCCACTACACCAAAAAACCCATAAACTACCGAAGGGATAGCGCCCAATAGCTCTATTACCGGCTTTAATATTTCCTTTAATTGCGGAGAGGCCACCTCGGCAATATATACCGCTGCTCCTACTCCTAAGGGAATAGCAATACACATTGCTCCTAAGGTTACCCAAAAAGAACCAAGGATGATAGGAAGGATACCATATGCCGGTGGTTCATAAAAGAGGGGATGCCAATATCTTCCTAAGATAAACTCTCTTAATGTCACTGTCCTTAAAATGAGAAGCCCGGAGCTGAAAAGGACAACAACGATGCCGGCCAAAAAAAATACAGAAGCCAGGGCAAAAAAAAGAAATAAAAACTCAATCCCTTTACCTCGCCGGAAGAATTTTTTCATGGTTTTTTTATTATCTCCGCATCTATCCTATCTTAAGGGGGGCTCTTGTGTCAAGGTCAAAAAAAAATCTTCTTCCCCCTTTACACCACATTGGGAAAGGGGGAAGAAGAAACAGAAACTTAACATTTAACCCCGCTAAAAAAATTCTAATTGGGGCTCACTTGACCGGAACAAACCCCTGCTCGGCAACTATTTCCTGTCCACGCGGACTAAAGACAAAGTCAATGTACTGTTTAGCCAGTCCCCGGGGTTCTCCATCTGTATAAAAGAAAAGCGGTCTGCTGATGGGATATATTCCACTGACCACATTTTCCACAGTAGGAGAGATGCCGTCTACATCTACCGCCTTTGTCCTTTCATCCAAGAATCCCATACCTACATAGCCGATGGCGTGTGGAGAACCAGATACTGCCTCCACCACCGCGCCACTTGAGGCTTGAAAGATGGCTCCCGGATGGATTGCCTCTTTTTTCATCACAATGTCTACAAAAGAACCAAAGGTACCACTGCCAATATCGCGGGAGACAATCACAATCCTTCCCGGCGTGCCACCTACATCTTTCCAATCAGTTATTCGGCCGGCATAGATGTCCCGGACCTGCTTCATCGTAAGCCCTGTCACCAAATTATTGGGATGAACAATAATGGCCATCCCGTCCAGACCGATGGTATGTTCTACCGGATTTCTTCCAGCGGCCTGCATAGTCATTTTTTCCTTATGTCTCATTGGCCGAGAAGACTGGGCAACAATTCGGCCTCCTTCTACCAAAGCCCTGACACCGCCGCCTGAACCGCCACCTCTGACCGAGATATCGGCTCCGGGGTTGTCCCTCATAAAGGCTTCGGCAGTAGCCACTGTGATGGGAAAAACTGTGGTTGAGCCCTGAATAACCAGCCGCTCTGCTTTTACCTGGGCGGGAAAAATACCGGCCAGGGCAATACTTAAAACAGGGACACTTAATCCTAACATTGATAATTTTTTCATTATCTTATCTCCTTTCTAGATTCCACCCTTTTTTAAATCCCTCCCACTTGCATATATGCAAGTGGGAGGGAGAGGGTGGGAGTAATGTTACCACCTTGTCCTTAACTGGGCACGAAACTCATCATTACCTATACCTCTGCCGCCAGTCCTCTCATCGTTTATGTCACATTCAAGCCTCAAAGAGACATTCTTGGTAATGTCACAAAGAAGCGCCAAAGTTAACTGCTCACGGTCCCAGGTAAGAGGGTCTCTAAAAACCTTGGCTGTATCCACATCATACTCGCCATAGCGGATAAGCGGCTCTACAGCTGTGAAGAACCTTCCCCCGATTAAAGGGTCAGGGAACTCAACCTTGTGCGAAGCCTGCAAATACCAGGCGTCACGATCCAGTCTTCCGTCCTTGGCATCAATATACTCTGCCATGAACATAGATGCTCCCGGACGGTAGACCACTCTTCCGCCGATACGTTGCTGGTCCTTTTCTTTAGGCCAACCAATAAGTCCTCTTACATCTGCATGTGGACTATTTGCTCGACTCCAGATACCGAAACCGACTAAATCTAATGTATCCTTTTCACCAAAATGGTAACGGTAGCCTAAGCCTAAACCAATCTCATCCCCAAGCTGGCCGTGGTCATCATCATGGATGAGCCTATCTTCCACTCTCACACCGGGGTCAGTAAACCTATGATCCCCAGGGCGTCTTCTACCCAGAATTAAACCACTCCCGTAGGAGAGCCGATACCTTATATCGCCACCCATAACCTCGGGGAACATACCACCAAAGGTAAGGTTATACTGCTCATCCCGCCAGAAGGCTATCCCACCGAGTGGATAACCCGCTGTCTTGCGGTCACCTAAGTCCAGATCCCTGGGCTTAATAAAGCGGTCGGTAAGCCCTGCCTTTAACCAGTGGTCCTCCAGACTGAACCGGGTATACCACTCATCTACCTCAACCCTTGTCTCTTCAAACTTGAGCGTCCCTTTACTATAGACGCCCTCGGTTATAGTGGCTTTAAGGTCAATCTCCACCCGGTCCAGGCCAGCGTAAGAGTCGGCTTTCTCAGGGACGATAAGCTCCAGCCGTTTCTCTCCGCCAAATTCTAACCACTCGGCCCTATCAGGGCGAAAACCCCACTTCTCCTCCTCCAATGCCTTTATTCTCTTCTCCAGTTCCCTGATTTCTCTGTCACTGGCATCTACCGAAGCCGGACAGACAAGGACAGAGAAGACCAACATAAAACCTAAAACCCATATTCCTTTCTTCATTACTTTTTCCTCCTTTTTGAAATTTAATTTATTCTACGGTTATATCCTGCCCACCCATAACCCAATATAGGGAGCAGTTTTAAAAGGCTGGGTATTTTATTCTCTTCACCTCCTTGTCTTCCCTTTATTACCTTGTTATCATAAACAATTATACTTTTTGATTGTGATAAAAATATGGCGAAATTGTGAAATATATGTGAAATTTCAGGCAGGGTTAAAACAAGGTGAGAGATGACAGGTGCTCTGGTGTTCCAGTGCACTGGTGCTCTGAAATTAGGGTCTGCTGAAAAACTCATCAGACCCTGATTCCACAGATTAAAAAGCAGATTACACAGATTAAAACCCGACAACAAAATCGGTGTAATCTTTCAAAAATCTGTGTAATCAGGGCTTACTGAAAAATTTACATCTGTCAAAAGTGCAAGGTTTGGACATAAAAAGAACAAAAAATCGTGCATTTTTAGCGCTATTTTTGTGGTTTAAATTTATTAATTTCTGTCATAGTATTCAAGTTTTTAGCATTTTTCAGTAAGCCCTAATGTGGATGGTAGGACAGGTGGATACAATCTTCAGGCAGCATTTTCAACGGGATGGTTAGCAGGACAAGAATCAGCCAAGATTCTACAAGCAGAAGCAATAAAATGACGCTTTTTAAAACAAGGGAACAGTCTGATGAAAGATTTACCCATTACATTATTTTTTTACTCTCCTTAAATCCTTCCTTTAAGCATCCAATGTTTTTTTAGTGCCGAAGGGGGGAGATGAACCCGCCCTACGCTCTTTAAGGGGAAACCAAGTTTTCACCTTAATATTCCCCATCCTTTTTAAAAAGGGGAAAATTGACATTTTCCCCTTAACCCCTTTTGTGTTCAACTCCCTTACTGTTTTATATTGTTTTAGTGTTTTCCGTTGCGGGGTTTGAGCTTGTTATACTGGTGCTGGAGGTGGGAGTTGAACCCACACGGGAGTTGCCCCATCGGTTTTTGAGACCGACGTGTATGCCATTCCACCACTCCAGCGCTTTGAGCTTATTCTTTCACCACCCCTTTAATTATCGCTTCTTCTGCAGTCTCGTAAGAAAATCCTTTTTGAATTAAAAATCTTATCCAGTATGCTTTTTCTTTAATACTTGCTTGCGCCTGTGCTTTTTCTTTAATTAATCCTTTTGCAATATCCAAGTCAGATAGTTCTCTTGAAAATTCATCCAGAACATCATCTATAATATTTTTAGAAATACCAAACCCTGTAAGTTCATATCTTAATGCAGAAAATGAACGGGGAGACTTTCTTAATCTTTCTTCTATCCAGTCTTTTGCAAATTTTTTATCATCAATATAACCCAGACTTTTAAGCTTCTTTATACAGTCTTGAACTGTGTTTTTATCTTTTATTCTTTTAACAAGTCTGTCTGATAATTCTATTTCTGACCTCTGTCTTACAGAAAGAAGCCTCACTGCATAATCCATCGCAATATCTTTGCCTGTTTGACAAAAGAGATAGGGTTTATTCTTTTGTTTCTTGTTTCTTTGCCTGCTGTTTAACATTTTCTTCCAATTGTTTTAAAATTTTAGGGTTTTGCCTTAAGAAAAGTCTTGCTGATTCTCTTCCCTGTCCTAATTTTTCTGTTCCAATTGTATACCAGGAACCTGTCTTCTGAATAATCCCGTACTGAACTGCCATATCAAGAACATTTCCTTCAACAGATATGCCCTCCTCATGTAAAAGATCAAATTCTGCCTGTCTGAAAGGCGGAGCAACCTTATTCTTTACAACTTTTACTCGGACATGGGTCCCAATTACCTTATCTCCTTCTTTAATCTGTTCTATCTTTCTTATGTCAAGTCTTACGGATGAATAAAACTTCAGTGCCCTGCCACCCGGTGTAACCTCAGGATTTCCGAACATAACACCAATTTTTTCTCTTATCTGATTTATAAATATGACACAGGTTTTTGACCTGCTTATTGCGGCAGTAAGTTTTCTAAGCGCCTGCGACATAAGTCTTGCCTGAAGCCCAACATGCGCATCACCCATCTCTCCTTCTATTTCTGCCTTTGGTGTAAGCGCAGCAACAGAGTCTATAACAACTGCATCTACTGCATTTGACCTTACGAGAGTTTCTACAATCTCAAGTGCTTGTTCACCTGTATCGGGCTGGCTTATAAGAAGTTCATCAAGATTTATACCTAATTTTTTTGCATAAATTGAATCAAAGGCATGTTCTGCATCAATAAACGCACCAACACCGCCTGCCTTTTGTGCCTGTGCAAGGACACACAGTGAAAGTGTTGTCTTGCCGGATGCCTCAGGGCCAAATATTTCAATAACACGTCCCCTTGGGACTCCTCCCACACCAAGTGCAATATCAAGTGAAAGCGCTCCTGTTGAAATTGCAGGAACATCCGCCGATGTTTCATAACCAAGCCTCATAATTGAACCCTTCCCAAACTGCTTTTCAATATGGGCAAGAGCAAGCTCAAGCGCCTTTTTTCTTTCAGATTTGCCAATGTCTTTCACCTCTTTCTTTTCTTCTGCCATTTTTTTCCCTCCTCTTCTGTTGCCCGTATTTCGTCGCCTGTCCATGACCATCTGTCTTCCGTTTTTTTACCAGTATACAGGTGACGGCTTTTGCGGACGACGGAATACAATATACAGCTTTTTAATTATACCACAAGAAAATATCTCGCACACCATATTTTACGGTGTTTCGGATAAACCCAATAATGTTTGATATAAGTCTACCAATTTTGAACAAGAATTTTGTATTGAAAAATTTTCCCTTACATATTCAAACGCATCTTTGCTTATCTTTTCTGCTTCTTTCGGACTTTTAATGTATGTATTTATGGCATCTGCAATTGCTCTGGGGTTTTTGGGCTCAACCAGCAGACCTGTTTGTTTGTTTTTTATAATATCCTGTATGCCACCCACCCTTGTTCCTATAACAGGAACACCTGATGAAATTGCCTCAAGTACTGAAAGACCTAACCCCTCAGATATGCTGGGAGCAACATATATATCAAATAACGGAAGAATATGTTCAGGTTCAAAGTTTTTTTCAATAAATATTATACGGTTTTCAATATTTAGTTTTTTGACAAGTCTTTTTAAAGACTCTTTTTCAGGACCATCTCCTGCAATAACACATCCTGCATCACAGGGTATAAGGGGGATTGCTTCTATTAACCATCTTATCCCTTTTACAGGAGAAAGCCTTCCAAGAGTTCCAACAGTATACTTCCATTTATCAAAACCAAACCTTGTTTTTAACCCCTTTTTGCCATTACTGTCTGTTGGCTTAAATCTTGATGTATCTATTCCGGTGCTTATCAATTTTATTTTTTCTTCTCTTAAATGCCAATTATTTATAAGCGTACTCTTCACAGCAGGGCTTATGGCAACCACATACTTACCCCAACAGGGGAAAAGTCTTCTTCCTATATTCTTTCTGAAAAAACCATGACAGGTTGATAGATGGGGAATATGACATATCTTGCTTACAATACTTGAACAAACCTGTGTGGTATGTGTATGTGAATGGATTACCTGAATTTTATTTTCCTTTACCATGTTAGAAATCTTTATCGCACTTATAATTATCTTTGGATGTAAAATGGATTTTGTATTTAAAGGGACATAAAAATGTTGAACATCATTTTTTATTAATTCTTTTTCAACATCTCCTCCAGAAGAACATACCCATACATTATGGTTATCTTTTTTCAAAAAAACAGCATAATCTCTCACATATGATGAAATACCCCCAACCTTTAGATGATTTGTTATATGAACAATCTTCATTTTATCCTTTATTCACTGCCCCATTACTTTTTTCACTTCTTCCATAACCATTGGGACTGTTACACCTTGCATACATTTGATATTTTTGCATTTCTTTCTATAACAATTTATACATTTGATATCTGATTGAAGAACGGATATATTTTTATTTACTATATGCCATCTTGGGTTTGTAGGTCCAAATATTGCAATTGTTGGAACACCCACCGCAGATGCAAGATGCATAGATGCAGAATCTACTGTTACAACAACCTTGCATTTTTTAAATATCGCAGCAAGCCGAGATACAGTTGTTTTACCAACAAGATTTATCGGTTTTGTTTGAATCAAACCTGCAAGAAGCCTTGCATCTTTCTCTCTATCTTTTGTTCCTGTAATAAGAACCCTGCCATTAAACTCTTTTCCAAGCCTGTTTGCAAGTTCTGCATAGTTTTCAATCTTCCATATTTTTGTTTTCCAGTCAGAACTTGCCCATGCGGATATACCGAAAAGTATCTGCCCTTCTGTAAGCCATGCATCTTTTAGAATCATATCCGCAAACTCTTCATCATAATTTGTAGTCCAGAATTCAAGAGCATCGTATTTAGGTATTATACCTATCTGTTTTAGTATCTCCCACTGATGTTCTATAGGACCTGAATTAGAAGGCTTAAATGTAATCCCTTTATTAAGTAAAACCCTGCCCCATCCTCTTTTATATCCATACCTTGAACCGATAAAACTTAAAAATGAGATAATATGTGTAGTCTTGTTGTTTTGAAAATCAATACTCATATCATAACACTGAGGCTTTATTTTTTGGACAATCTCCATAAGATTTTTTATTTTTGGCTTACGGGTATCCCAGACCAAACAATTATTTATATAGGGACATCTCTGAAATACATCTACATATCTTTTATCAACAAGCACATCTATCCTTGCATGGGGAAGATTTTCTCTTAAAGCCCTTATAGAAGGAATAGAAAGAAGGACATCCCCAAGAGCACTGAGTTTTAATATAAGGATTCTTTTTTCTTTCAAAACCTCTTCATATACCTTTATTGTGTTTTCAGCCATATGTTCAAGTGTGAACCTCTGCTCTACATTTTTTCTTGCATTTATTGAAATTTGCTTTGCAATATCAGGATTTTTTATAAGTTTTATTATTGCCTCTGCCATTGCTGTCGGATCTTCAGAAGGAATAATCAAACCGGTTTTTTCATTCTCAACTATATCCAGCACCCCTCCTGAATGGACAGCAATAACAGGAACGCCTGACGCCTGTGCCTCAATGATAACCCTTCCAAATGCTTCGGGTCTTCTTGATGCAAGAACAAGAGCATCTATCTTTTGCATAATATCTGATATATTATATTGTGAGCATATAAAATGAACATTGTTTGATATACTTAACTGTTTAGAAATCTCTTCAAGTTCTCTTTTGTATGGCTTGCCCTCAGGAGCATCTCCTACGATTATTCCCTCTATATCATTGCAAGATAGGGTTTGGTATTTTAAGTTTTTAAAATTTTGAACAACTATTTTTAATCCTTGCAAAAAATCTTTATGCCCTTTTAAGGGAGTGATCCTGCCTATCATTGCAACCTTAAAACTTTTTGTCTTTGGATAATCAGTTAAAGGGAAATAGGGGAACCTTTCTATATCAACCCCTCTGTGGACAAGTCTTACTCTGTCAGGAGGGACATTAAATGTCTCAATAATGTATCTTCCCATAAAAGTACTTGGGACAATAACCCTTTTCCCCAGTGTCATGATAAAACTACCCGGATGGTATGAGTAGTATCCATGACAGGTTGTAATAAATTCTACACCTGTTTTTCTTGCAGCTATATAGCCTATTATTGCTGGAACTCTGCTTCTTGCATGCACAATCTGAATCTGCTCGTCTTTTATAATTTTTACAATTTTTTTTATAAGGGAGTGCCACAGAAAAGGATTTTTTACGCCTATGGGTAATTCATAGTGTTTCACACTGTGGTTTTCAAGCTCAAAGGTAAGCAGCCCCCCTCCACTTGCAACAACACATCTGTGACCTTTTTTAACAAGATATTTTGAAAGGTCTAATGTGCCTGTTTCAACCCCTCCTACATTCATTTGGGGCAATAATTGAAGTATATTCATAATATCTTTTTTAAGCCTTCTTTTATTCTTATGCTATCTTGAATCTTTCTTTGTTCTAAATTAAATTCTATTGCTTCTTTTATTGTGCTATAAATATCTTCCGGCTTTGATATTTTTAAAAATCTCTGCTTTTCTAATTTTTCAATAGCCTTTTCATATTTTGTTTTTAAAAGTGCAATCCTTTCTGGCAAAAATGCAATAACATAACGAGCAGAGGATTTGGCTTCCGAAAGCATTGACATACTTTCACCCGATACTACGACAATCTTTGATGTCCCAAGAATTGCCGGTATAATGTTTTTTCTGTTGTTCCTGTTTGCAATAATAAGCATCTTGCAACCTTTAACATCTTTAAATATGTCAATTAAAACATCTTCTATATCTCTTGAGGTCCTTCTTGAAGTTGTTACAAGCATATACAAGCCTTTTTCTTTTGCAATATCTAAAATCCCCTTACAAACCTTTCTAATAATATCCACAGACATTTTAGAATTTTTTGTATCTCCTCCTATAAGAAGTCCTATACAATCCTTATCTATACAAATTTCATCTTTCAGTGTTAAAGATGATGCTTTTAAAATTTCTTCATCAATAGAACTGATGGCAGTTCTTGTAATGATAATGTTACTTTTTTTAGGAGGATTATCGTGTTGAGGGACAATTGAAAGTGTGAAATTCTTAAAAGGCAAAAATGAGGGTTTCATAATAACAATATTTTTTGAAAGATTTTCTTTTGTCAGGATAAGGTTTATACCTGCCAAAGAACTACCTGCTGATATAACAATGTCTGAACATTCGGAATATATTTTTGAATAGGCTTCTTGAGCAAGAAAGTGCCTTAAAAAACCCATCTGCCCCTGTCTATAAAATAGAGAAATAATTGTAATAAGTGTTTTATAGAATGGCTTTTTATATCTTACAGGTATCTCATGGATACTGATATTTTCATTCTTAAGCCCGGCCATCTTTGTTGGGACAGAGATGTTTTTTATCTGTTTTATAATTTCCAAACACTGATTTCTGTGTCCGGCTTTTTCATCTGTAAGAAGGGTAATCTTAAAAGTTTTTTTTGTTTTCCATCTTTTATGCATCCATAGCCATTGCTGTGGATTTTTTCTTATAAATTGTTCAAATACTTTTACAAATTTTTTCAAAGAGTCTGCTTCTGTCTTTCTCTCTATTTCAGGCAGGATAAAAAGTTTATGGTAAGGACCCCTTTCTCTTATAATAAAAATTGGCAATATAGAACAGCCTGTTTTTTCTGAAATTTGAAAAGCGCCTGTGTGCCAGGAACACAGCCTTCCAAAAAATTCAACAAACTCCCCCTTTTTTCCTGCATCCTGGTCTGCAAGTATGCCTATGGCTTTGTTTTCCCTTAAACCCTTTATGATTTCTCTGACCAGTATTCCCTTCCTTATTACCTTACACCCCTTGCTTTCTCTAAACCTGTTGACAATTTTGTAAAGAACTTTCGGTTTCTGGTCTCTTGCAAGAACAAGCAAAGGATAGCCCATCATACACAAACATAC
Source organism: bacterium Unc6 (assembly GCA_013626165.1). NCBI lineage: Bacteria > Pseudomonadati > Candidatus Omnitrophota > Candidatus Velesiimonas > Candidatus Velesiimonas alkalicola. Next base: position 4,696 of record NDHX01000005.1, on the reverse strand, counting down.
AGATGCAAGTTCCCAGTTTCCGAAATGTCCCGTAAGAAGTATCAGACCCTGTTTCTTATCAAGCGCACACTCTATATTTTCTTTTCCTTCAACCTCTATATACTTATTAAAATAATTATTGTCTATCAATGGGAAACGGAGCATCTCAACGACATTCATTCCAATGTTTTCGTATGTCTTTTTTATGATGGCAAACTTTTCAAAAGGAGATTTCTCCGGAAAAGAAGCCCTCAGGTTTGCATATGCAATTTTTACCCTTTTTCTTGTGAACAGATACCCTATCCTTCCAAATAATTTACCTGTATACATTGCAGCAGATAACGGAATTTTTTGTCCAACAAATATAATAAACTCAAGCAAGTATTTCAATAAACCTCTCCTTGCCAAATGTCCAGCACACATCTACAAGAAGGATATAAACAGGAAGTAATTGAGCAGATGAGGGAAGCCTTACCCCATCTTTCTGGGTTGTTAAAATGAGCTGCCCTTTCTGCGCCGACCTGTAAATCTTCTCTATATCTCTGTCGGTGTATGCATAGTGGTCAGGGAACCTGAAAAACTGAACAATCTCTGCTTTATTTTCTTTTAACATATCTTCAAATCTTTTAGGACCTGCAATGCCGCAGAAGACTACGGTCTTTTTTTCTTTTATAAAATCTACGGGATAGAATTTATCTTCCCCGAAGGAATAGATAGCAGATGGTTTATAAGAAAAACCTGCAAGGATATCCATATTAAACCTCTGCCATTTTTCTGCCTGTTCCTGATTCCCTTTTATAACAACCGCTGATGCCCTTTTCATAGAAGAGAGCGGCTCTCTTTTCCATAAATATCTCATCTCATCCACGACTGGAACAGTAGTAATATCAATATCTTTTTTAAGCCTTCTGTGTTGGAATCCGTCATCAAGTAGAATAACATCGGGCTTAAATTTTTCATACCCAAGAAATGCGGTTTGAACTCTGTTTCTTCCTACGATAATGGGAACATTAGGGTTTCTCTTCTTTAACATTAAAGGCTCATCTCCTATTGTTTTAAAATCATAAGATTCAGAACCTGCGCCATGGGGATTAACAAAAACAATCTCTTTTGTTTTCCTTCCGTATCCTCTTGATAAAAGAACAACCTTTTTTCCGTTGTGGGTAAGATGTTTTATAATCCAATCCGAAAGAGGTGTTTTCCCTGTCCCGCCTGCAAATATGCTCCCAACGCTTATAACCTTACAATGCGGTTTTTTCGCCCCCCCGGCGGTATCATAATACATTCTATGAAGCATTGAAAAAGGCAGATAAATAGAGTTGACAATTTTAAGTATCATTCAAGCCTTTTTTATTTTTTCTAGATATTCTTTAATCTTTTTTTCGTATCCTATTTCGGTGGGAATATAATATTTTTTTTCCTCGGGTATGTATTCCTGCTGGACATAGTGGTTTTTATAATTATGCGCATATTTATAATTTTTACCTCTCCCTAATTTTTCTGCTCCACTATACGAGGCACTTTTAAGTGCGTCTGGAACCTGCATTATTCTTGACTTTTGAACATCTTTTATCGCCTTTTCTATGGCACAATAACAGGCATTTGATTTTGGAGCGCAGGCTACATATATAACTGCCTGCGCAAGAGGAATCCTGCATTCCGGAAGTCCTACAAATTCAGAAATCCCAAGCGCAGCATTTGCAACAACTATTGCCATAGGGTCGGCATTGCCCACATCTTCGCTTGCACATATAACAATTCTTCTTGCAATAAAACGAGGGTCCTCGCCTGCTTCTAACATCTTCGCCATCCAGTAAATAGCAGCATCAGGATCAGAGCCGCGCATACTTTTTATAAATGCAGAAGCAGTATCATAATGCTCATCTTCATCTGTGTCATATCTTATAGCCCTTTTCTGTATGGACTCTTCTGCAACTGCAAGCGTAAAATGTATTTTGTCATCTTTATCGGCTTGTGTGGTAAGGACACCAATCTCAAGTGCATTTAGCGCCCTTCTTGCATCTCCATCGCAGACCTTGCATAAAAATTCTTCTGCATCGTCAGAGAGTATAACCGAAATATTTCCCAATCCTCTTTCTTTGTCTTTTAATGCATTATTTATTATCTTCCCAATCTCATCTTCAGAAAGAGGGTTTAATTGAAATATCATAGAGCGGGATATAAGAGGAGAGATTATTGAGAAAAAAGGATTGTGTATTGTAGCACCTATAAGTATAAGGTTCCCGTTTTCAACATCAGGCATCAGAACATCCTGTTGAGCCTTGTTAAACCTGTGGAGTTCGTCTATAAAAAGTATTGTCTTTTTGCCCTCATACTGTTTTCTTTTTTTTGCAAGCAAGATTATTTCTCTTATCTGCGATATATTTGATTCAACTGCATTTATATCTTCAAAATGTGCCTTTGTAATCTCTGCAATAAGATATGCAAGGGCGGTCTTTCCACATCCGGCAGGTCCATACAATATAAGAGACATTATCCTGTCTGCCTCTATTGCCCTTCTTAAAAGTTTGCCCTTTCCCAATATATGTTCCTGTCCTATCCATTCCTGCAGGTTTCTCGGACGCATACGGTATGCAAGAGGAATCTGGTCCTTGTTATTTTTATTAAATAAATTTTTCATATCAGTTAATATGTTATTAATGTTTATCGTAGAGGCCGCTCCCCGTTCCCCGAAATGTCAGAACACCGGAGCGCAAGTCACCTGTCACATAGAGCAATATTATCAATAAGCCTTGTCCTGCCTATCCTTACAGCAACTATGGCAATTGCCCTTTTTTCAATTTTTGAAAGAACATCAAAACTATCACGGTCAATTATATTTGCATACTGCAATTTTACACCTTTTTCTCTTAATATTCTTTTTTTCATTGCAGATTCTATAAACATACAATCTTTTACACCCTGTTCTACCATCTTTTTGCTAATATTTAACGCATCATACAGGCACAGTGCTTTTTGATGTTCTTCTGGTGTAAGATACGCATTTCTTGAACTTATTGCAAGACCATCTTTTTCACGAACTGTCGGAAGAATTTTAATTTTTATATCTATATTCAGGTCTTTTACCATCCTTTTTATAACAGAACACTGCTGTCTGTCCTTCTGTCCAAAATAGGCTACATCCGCTTTTAGTATGTTAAAAAATTTTATAACAACTGTTGCTACACCCTTGAAATGCCCCGGTCTTATACTACCTTCAAAACATTCAAGTGAACCTTCAACCTGTATATATGTGGAAAAACCTTCAGGATACATCTGTTTTGCATAGGGATAAAAAAGTGCATCTATACAAAATGGTTTAAGCATATTTATATCCCTGGATATGTTCCTCGGATATTGCTTAAAGTCTTCATTTGGACCAAACTGCGCCGGATTTACAAATATACTTACCACTGTAAAATCTGTTTCTTTCTTTGACTGTCTTACCAGGGAAAGATGCCCCTCATGAAGACACCCCATGGTCGGGACAAAACCAATCTTTCCTTTTAATTTATACTGGTTTGATAATTTTTGCATTTCAATAATTGAACGAATTATTTTCATATATTGTTTAGTTATAAGTCTGTTGCACAATTTTCCCGTCACCTGTTACCGGTCACATAATTCTATGGAAGTGAGTGCAACCTCATAAGATTGGAGTTTTGGAAGTTGTTACACAAGATATTATAAGTCTTTTTGATAATTAAACAAGATGTCCTAATTTTTATATAGATTTTTATGTGAGGTAATGATATAATTTCATATAGATTTTTGATGGGGCAATTCGTAAGGAAAAATGATAATCAGGAAAAATATACAATTAACCGGGATAGTAACAGTCCTTTGTCTTACAACCGTTTTTTCTTTCACCCACACTACCAATAAGGAAAACGGGAAACGGGAAAGAACTATAAAAGAAGCTCAGGAACTATCCTTCGGGGAAAAAAACTGGCAGATAGAGGAAACAAAACACTTCATCATCTTCTCCCATCGGGGAGTAAGCCATATAAGGAAGAAACTGGATAAAGAACTAAAAAGTTCTGCCCTGCAGATAGCCAGGAGGATCGGTTATGAAGATTTCCAGTTATACCGAGGTAAGGGCGACGACTGGGATAAGAAATTTAAGTTTTTCATCTACGGCAGCCATGAGAGCTGGTTGGAGGCACAGAAAAAGTTTGGAAGAAGCGAAAGGGTATCTGACGAATGACACTGCCTCAACTGAAGAAACAATCATAGAGGAATACGACCACAGGTGGCGTATTGAATGTCTGTTTAAAGAGCTGGAGTTTCTAGGTTTTCACAAGCTCCCCTCGACAGAGCTAAATCAGGCGACAATGTCTCTGGGGACAAAGCTTGTGGCTTGCAACATCCTAAGTTCTTTCCGCAGAGACATAGGCGGAGAATTTTCTTCCAGGGAGCTTAAAGGAATCCTGAAAGAATTCTTGAGAGAACAAGCATTCGTCAAAGCAGAGGGAAGGACAGTGCATGTTACTTTCTACGGTCACCGACACGAGGACATCCTTCGTCCCCTTTTCAGCGGATTGAACGAGAGGCTTGCCGAGAAAGGGATTGACGAAAGAGTGCCCTGGTTAGGGTATCGGAAGTTGGAGTTCCACTTCAACTGAAGAAAAAAATCGCAAAAAATTTGACAGCCCTGGCATCATGTGGTATAATTGCAAAAAGAGAGTGCTTCTTTGGAATCCCAGGATGAGCGAAA
>NDHX01000004.1 GCA_013626165.1 bacterium Unc6 | reverse complement strand
CAGGCCCTTAATGGCTTTACCCGTTCTGGCAACAGTCATGGCTTCTAGATACTCCCCCAAAAGGAGAATAAATATGACCAGCCCGGCCTCTAAATAGTCTCCTATGGCAACAGCCGCTGAGGCCGCAATAATCACCAGGAGATCAATGTTGAGACTCTTTTGAAGGAGGGCCTTTATCGCCTTTGAAGCAATGGAATAGCCACCAACTATGATAGCCAGCAGCGTCACAGAGTCGGTCAACACAGCCGGCATCGGGAGCATCCTCGGCATAATCCAGGCAAAGGCAAGCAACAGGCCAACGGCAACAACGCGGACCGTCTCTATATGCCTGGGCTCAAAGGCAGCGCCAATGCTGCCTTCAGCAGATGTGGCAGTATAGCCATAAGAAGAAATGATGTGTTTTATAGTGACTGGTTCAATAACCTCAGGGTTATATTTTATGACCGCCTTGCTAAGGGTGAAGCTTACTAATGCCTCCTCAATGCCGCCGAGTCCCTTAAGGTGTCCCTCCAGTTTCCCGGCACAATCTTCACAGGTCATCCCTTTTATGGAAAAATCTATTTTACGTGACATGATTACTCCTAAACCCGTCCTAACCTTTATCTATCTTCATTTTCAACATCTATATTTGCCTTATCACAATTGTTAGCTCTTTCGCAGCCACAACATGAACCTTTATCCTTAAAAGTTCTGACAATATACCATATAAGAAGCCCTATACTTATGAAAACCATTACCAGCACAATAACCTTTTCCATCTTATCCGCCAAAACCCAACAATCTTCCACCCTGATACACAATAAACGAAGCTCCCCAGGCCATAACCGTTGTCCAAAAGACCAAGAATAGTGTCCATTTTAAGCTAGAACCTGATTCACGGTAAAAAACAGCCATCGCGACAAAACAAGGCAGATAAATAAGGCAGAACATCATGAAGGCCAGGGCGTTCAATGGATTCCATGTCGGATCTTTTTGCAAGGCTTCCCTCAACGGCTCGGCTTCTTCCGGGTCAACCTCGCCTAAACTATAGATTGTCCCCATAGCGCCCACTACAACCTCTTTTGCCACAACTCCTGCCATAAGCGCAACACCTCCCCGCCAATCCAACCCCAACGGCTTAACAACAGGCTCGACAAACTTGCCTGTTCTACCAGCATAACTCTGCTCCATCTGAGCCGAAGCAGCCGCTTCCTCACTCATCCCTTGTTCAGGTTCCATCTGCGGGAAAGTAAAACCAGCCCAAAGAATTATGGAAACCAGGAGTAGGATTGTCCCGGCCTTTTTTATATAAAGCCAACCTCTTTCCCACATTTTTAATAATAAACCCTGGATTGTCGGTACGCGGTAAGGCGGAAGTTCCATGACAAAGTGCGAGGTTTCACCTTTAAAAACAAACTTCTTAAACACCCATGCCGAGCCAAAGGCGATCATAACGCTTAAAGCATACATCAAGAACATCATATTAGCCCCAAGTTCCGGAGCGAAGAATGCTCCAATGAACAAAGCAAATACAGGAAGTTTAGCCCCGCAGATCATAAACGGCGTAACCATCATAGTGATTAATCTATCTTTTTTATTATCAAGCGTTCGGGATGCCATGATACCCGGCACGGCGCAACCGTTTGTTGATATCATCATCGGCAAAAACGACTTTCCGTGAAGGCCAAACTTACTCAGTAGTTTATCCATAACAAATGCCGCCCGTGCCATATAACCTGTGTCTTCAAAAAATGCTATGGCAAAGAACATAAATAGTACCAATGGGAAAAAACCTAAAACACCGCCAAGACCGCCGATTAGTCCGTCAACGACAAAAGATTGCGTTAGTCCTTCAGGGATAACTTTGGCAGCAAATTCTCCAGCCTTTTCAAAGAATGTTTCAAACAAACCAACAACCGGTTCGGAAAAAGTAAAAGTAAACTTGAAAATGGCATACATAACCAGAGCAAAAATAGGAATACCTACCATCCTGTTTAAGATAACCGTATCTATTCTGTCTGATAAATCATGCCGTTTTTCTATAGACGATGGCTTTAATGCTTCAGTGCATGCGCCGCTTATAAATCCGTAGCGTCTATCGGCTATTATGGTCTCCGGAGAATCTGCGAAATGTAACTGTAAGTGACGCCTGCTATTATCGTTTTGGGCTATGGCTTCCTGAGCAATAGAAGATTTGCTGACAATATTTAAGACTGACGAATCGTTTTCCAACATCTTAATAATGAGCCAACGCCACGGGTATTGTTCAATCAATGCTTTATCCTTTTTGACTATCTGCTCTAACTTATTCATCTCCTCACGAATTTCCGGGCCATAGTTGATATATACTCCTTTTGTTTTGACTTTTCCTTCATACACCTTAACAATGGTCTCCAGAAGCTCCTTTGTGCCTGTATTCTTATTGCCGACGGTCGGAACGATATCTACCCCCAACAAATCAGATAGTTTTGTATAATTCACATCCTGACCCTTTTTCTCTGCCATATCGTTCATATTCATTGCCAAAACCAAGGGAATCTCTAATTCCATCAACTGTGTGGCAAGGTAAAGGTTTCTTTCTAAGTTGGAGGAATCAACGATATCTACGATTACATCGGGTTTCTCCTTAATAATAAAATCCCTGGCTACAATTTCGTCCTCAGAATAAGCTGACAAGCTATACGTACCTGGAAGGTCCACGACATTTATCTCATAATCTTGAAAATTCAGCTTTCCTTCTTTTTTTTCCACAGTTACGCCCGGATAGTTACCAACATGCTGATGCGCGCCGGTTAAATTATTAAAGATTGTCGATTTGCCAGAATTAGGATTACCGGCAAGTGCAATAGTAAATTTTTTATTCCTCATTTTTTATTCCTCCTTAACTATAATTTTAGATGCCAGGCCATGCCCTAAGGCGACCTTCGCTCCTTTTATAAGCACAGTAACAGGACCGTACCCAGAGTTATGCAACACTCTTAACCGTTCTCCCGGAATCAATCCCATATCCGTAAGCCGCTGCATGGCGCCCCGTCCTCCTTCAAGAGAGGCGAATATCAAGTTAACGTTCGTTCTAGCCTGAGTTAACCTGTGCATATTTAATCTACCTCCACAGAAATTTGAGCCGCTTCTTCTTTTCGCAAGGATAAATGATATCCCCTTATCTTTATATCTATAGGATCACCTAAGGGGGCAACCTTAGTAACTTCTATTGTTGTGCCTTTAACGATACCCATATCCAGAAGCCTCTTATGAAGCACTCCCTCGCCATAGATCTTTTTTACCTTACCTGACTCCTTTGGTTTCAATTCTCGTAATATCTTTTCTCCCACTTTACCCCTCCTTTCATTTGTTTTAGACAGCCCTTCACAAAATTAGCTCAGGGCTGTTGATTACACAGATTTTTGAAAGATTACACAGATGGTCTCGACGGCATTTAATCTGTGTAATCTGAATTTTAATCAATGTAATCAATAGGGCTTAAACGAATTTTGTGAAGCCCTATTTGTTTTAGATATATAACTATGTTAGATATTTCTAACTTTTACATTAAAAAATTATCTTCTTTAAAGTCCTTGTTTTATCTTTTTTATTTTACACCTGAGCCGCTTTCCTGTTTTAAGGTAATAGTCTAAACTTTTTAACCACTCGGGCCTTTGACCATCGGGGCGGATTGCTACAAATTTTATAAACTCTGTTAACTTCTGGAAGGTTTGCGGGCTTAGGGTGTGCTCCATCTTACAGGCATCTTCTATAGCTATGGTGGAATCTACACTTAAAACATCGGTTAAAAACTTAGTTAGTATATCATGCTGTTTCTGAATATGATGAGATAATTCTTTCCCTTTCTTGGTAAGTTCAACATAGCCATATCTTTCATGGAGAACGAATCCGCTTTTGGCAAGTGTGTTCAAGGCACTGGTTACGCTTGAAGCCTTTACATTTAAAAGATTGCTAATACCCCCTGCCCTGGCAACACCGTTCTTCTTCTTAAGCACAGCGACAGCCTCCAAATAATCTTCCATATTTGAACTTAACTTTTTATTCTTTTTATTTTCCATACTGTCTCAAAAATTATTTAGATATACCTTTATTTGTTAGATTAGTTTAATATATTCAATTTAATTTGTCAAGTAGTTTTTTTGGTTGTCATTCAAGAATTAAAAATACATAGTTTTTGACGAATTTAGCATTTGCCTTCAATTCCTAAATGGCATTATTGATTGTATCTTCTTGATATTATACAATACTGGTTATGGTGTAGAAGATAGAGGGCGAATTATCTTTAAGTTTCTGTGCTGGTGTAGCTCAGTGGTAGAGCAGCGGTTTCGTAAACCGCTGGCCATCGGTTCAAATCCGATCACCAGCTCCAAAAATAAAGGATTTGAACCACCAAAGGGGTCTCAGGGGAAAAGGTTAGTTTTCCCCTGTGTTTTAAAAGGAAAGGGAATATTAAGGGAAAAACATTGGTTTTCCCTTAAAGAGCGTAAGCGATGGTTCAATTTCCGATCACCAGCTCCAAAGGCCGTATATTGTATACCGTAAAAAAACGAAATACGGAATACGGGTGACGGACAACAGAATACAGACTACGGGCGATGGACTACAAATGATGGGATTTTATGACACAACAGATAAAATATATAACTGATTTTTTGCCGGAGGAGTTTCAGAATAAAATTTCACAGAGGGGATTTGATAAATACAGGGCAGAACAGGTTCTGAACTGGATATATAAAAAAAGAATATTTGATTTTAATTTAATGACAAACATCTCTGTTGATTTAAGAAAGGTGCTGACTGACGGATTTAAAATATTCTCCCTTAAAGTTGTTGCAGATGTATCTTCAAACGATGGAACCTGTAAAAGGCTTTTAGAGATGCAGGATGGAGGGTTTACTGAATCAGTATGGCTTCCCAGAAGAAATTATGGCGCTGTTTGCATATCCACACAATCTGGATGTCCGGTAAGATGTAAATTCTGTGCAAGCGGGCAGATGGGTTTTATAAGGAATCTTACAACTTCTGAAATTGTAGGTCAGTTTTTGATTACGCCTCCGGAGGGGTTTTTTGCATCACACATTGTATTTATGGGGATGGGTGAGCCTTTGTTAAATTATGAAAATGTAATAAAATCCATAAAAATATTTAATCATCCTGAGGCAGGAAAGATAGGAGCACGTAGAATAACGATTTCAACAGCAGGGGTCATAGAAGGAATAGAAAAATTGGCAGATGAAGATATGCAGATAGAACTTGCAATATCCTTACATTCGGCGGACAATAATTTAAGAACCGAACTTGTTCCTTTAAATAAAAAGTATCCGTTAAAAAAACTTATCTTAACCTGCAGGGAATATATAAAAAAAACGAACAGACAGATAACATTTGAATATGTATCTTTAAAAAATGTTAATGACAGGATAAAAGATGCGATACTGCTTTCAAAGATTATTTCCGGCATACTCTGTAAGGTAAATCTTATAGAGTATAATAAAACAGAAGGTCTCGGATTTAAAAAATCGTCAAAAAAATCAATGCATGAGTTTACAAAAATATTAAAAAAACACAAAATACCTGTAACAGTAAGAGCAAGTCAGGGTGCGCAAGTGCAGGCCGGATGCGGACAGTTAATGGGAAGGTGTATTGAAGATGCAAAGAAGAAGTTATTTAATAGTTTGTGAAATATTTTTTAGGGAGATTTGCGCCCTCTTATCATCTTCCGAAGAGGTGTTTGATGTGATATTTATGCCCAAGGGTCTGCATGATTTAGGCGGAGAGAAGATGCGTCAGATACTGCAAAGCGAGATAGACAAGGTTGATGAAAAAAAGTATCGTAATATTGTCTTGGGCTATGCTCTCTGCAACAATGGCATAGTAGGATTAAAGGCAGGGAATATTCCGATAGTTGTTCCGAAGGCGCATGACTGCATTACACTTTTTCTTGGCTCAAGAAAAAGATATAAAGAGTATTTTTTTAACAACACGGGAACATATTTTCATACAACAGGATGGATTGAAAGAGGAGGAGAGGAAACCCGGCAATTAGGGCCTAAAGAGGTTGCAAACCTGCCGTTAACATTGGAAGATTATGTAAAACAATATGGAGAAGAAAATGGCAGGTATCTGTGGGAGATGCTCGACCCCGGGAAAAACTACAAAAAGATTGCATATATAAGCCTTGATTTGGGAGAGGCGCCCGATTATAGAAAATTTTCAAAAAAGATGGCAGATAAAAAAAAATGGGAATGGGAAGAGCTAAAAGGCGATTCTAATATTTTAAGAAAATTAATAGACGACAATTATGATAAAGATTTTTTAATTGTGCAACCCGGTAAGGAGATTGTTCCTACAAATGACGATGAAGTAATCGGCGTAAGATAAATTGATTCGGAGTGGTTATGAAAAACATAGAAGGCGTCCAAACAAAACGGTTAAATATCATACCTGATAAAAGAGGAAGGCTGATGGAAATTTTAAGGTGCGATGATGTTCTTTATAAAGGGTTCGGTCAGGTGTATATTACCACTGTTCTTCCGGGGGTTGTAAAAGCATGGCATTATCACAAGAAACAGACGGATAGTATGACCTGTGTAAGCGGGATGGTTATTCTTGCTCTTTATGATAATAGGGAAGGTTCCGTAACAAAAGGGACAATATCTGAGTATTGCATAGGAGTATATAATCCATTACTTGTTCAAATTCCCCCAGGTATTCTACATGGTTTAAAGTGTATTGGTAAAGAAGAATCAATAGTTATAAATGTTCCGGATATGTTGTATAACTATCAACAACCCGATGAGTATAGAGTTAAACCCCATAGTAAGGATATAGACTACGACTGGGAAGAGATAGATGGCTGATATGAAAGGGATTGTTCTTGCAGGAGGCTTAGGCTTAAGGCTTTATCCATTGACATCTGTTACAAACAAACATCTTTTGCCAGTGTTTAATAAACCGATGATATATTATCCTATACAGATGCTTGTTGATGCAGGAATAAAAGATATTATGATTGTAACGGGGGGGAGTAATGCCGGAGATTTTTTAAGGCTACTTGGGGATGGAAAAGGGTTTGGGCTTAAACACTTAAACTACACATATCAAAAAAAAGAGGGTGGAATTGCAGAGGCGCTTGGGCTTGCTGAACATTTCGGAGCAGGAAGTAATAAATTAGTTGTTGTGTTAGGAGATAATATCATAGGTGGAAGTATAAGTGAAAGCGTTCAACATTTTGCCAATCAAAGGCAAGGGGCAAGAATTATTTTAAAGAAGGTAAAGGATGCCGATAGATTCGGTGTCGCAAAACTACAAGGCAAAAAGCTCATAAGAATTGTAGAGAAGCCAAAACATTTTGTTTCTGATTATGCAGTTACAGGTATATATATGTATGATAGCAAGGTCTTTGAAATTATAAAAAAATTAAAACCATCTGAGAGAAAAGAACTGGAGATAACAGATGTCAACAACCAGTATATTGAATGGCATCAGATGGAATATGATATTATGAAGTGCTGGTGGACGGATGCAGGCACATTTGATTCGCTTTTAATGGCAAACAGTTTAGTGGCAAAAAAACAAAGGCGACAGGTGACAGGTGACAAAATAACAGGAAACAGAGAACGGGTTACGAACTACGGGTTTTAGGGGGGCAAAAAATGAGAGTACTTATTACAGGCGGGGCTGGCTTTATCGGGAGTAATTTTATAAAGTATTATATAAAACAACACCGTGAAGATGAAATTGTCAACTTAGACCTTTTAACATATGCAGGTAATCTTGATAATTTGAAAGATATAGAGCATAACCCGAGGTATAAATTTATAAAAGGTGATATATGCGATTGCGATATCGTAAAAAGAGCAATGCAAGGGTGCAGTGCAGTCTTGAATTTTGCAGCAGAAAGCCATGTGGACCGTTCAATAAATGATACCGCATCTTTTATAAGAACAAACATTATAGGAACACACAGTCTTCTTGAGATAGGCAAAGAATTAGATGTAAAAAAATTTTTACAAATAAGCACAGATGAGGTTTATGGAAGTATTGAAAAAGGAGTTTTTACAGAAAAATCTCTCTTAAATCCTTCAAGTCCGTATTCTGCAAGCAAGGCATCAGCAGACATCATATGTATTTCATATTTCAAAACATATAAGATGCCGATAGTTATAACAAGAAGTTCTAATAATTATGGTTCCTGCCAGTACCCTGAAAAAATAATACCGCTTTTTATAACAAATATACTTAAAAATAAAAAAGTTCCACTCTATGGCGATGGGCTTAATATCAGAGACTGGTTATATGTTGAGGATAACTGCTCTGCGATAGACCTTGTTTTACACAAGGGGGAAGATGGTCAAACCTATAACGTTGCATCCGGTATAGAAATGACAAATTTTGAACTGTGTTCTAAAATTCTTAAAGCAATGAATAAAACCAAAGATTGTATTGAATTTGTCCAGGATAGGCCCGGACATGATAGAAGGTATGCTGTAGATGCAGGGAAAATTAAATCTCTTGGCTGGAAACCAAGAGTAGATTTTGAAGAAGGTTTAATAAAAACAATAGAGTGGTACGCTCACGGACTCTAAAAATTGGCGGATGAACTGAAGCCCTGAGCTCACAAGAGCTGGAGGATGAAAAAATGATACTTATAACCGGTTCACAGGGTGTGGTTGGAAGTTATTGTTCTGTTATTTTTGATAAGGGCGAGATTTTCCCCACGGACAGAAAAAGCCTAGATATTACAGATAAAAAAAATGTGCGGGATGTTTTTGAAAAAATAAAACCCGATTTTGTTATTCATCTTGCGGCAATGACCGATGTTGACAGATGCGAAAAAGAACAGGGGTTGGCAAGAAGATACAACATACAAGGAACAGAAAATATTGCTATTGCCTGTAAAAAATATAATACAATACCTGTCTTTATAAGCACAACAGAGGTGTTTGACGGTAAGAAAGAATTTTATACCGAAGAAGATATTCCTAACCCTGTAAATTTTTATGGTAAGACAAAGATTGAAGGTGAAAAGATAATTCGGTCTATGCTTGAAAGGTTTTATATTGTAAGAACCTGCTGGCTTTTTGGAGGAGGGACAAAAGATAAAAAGTTTGTAGGTAAAATTGTTTCACAGATAAAAAAAGGAGAAAAAACAATAAAAGCTGTTGATGATTTAAGGGGGAGCCCCACATATACATTTGATTTGGTAGAAGCAATAAGAGCCTTGATTAAAACCGACAGATTCGGAATTTATCATATAACCAACGATGGTATATGTTCAAGATATGAAATGGCAAAACAGATAGTTAAGATACTCCATTCTGATGTTAAGGTTATACCTGTTTTATCATCTTTTTTTAATCTTCCGGCAGACAGAGGGATGTCTGTTGCATCAAAAAGCATTTATCTTCAAAAAATAGGGCTTAAATTACGGAGATGGGCAGATGCACTATCTTCATATATTGAGGTTGTTGAAAAATCCCCTCACAATTTTTGATTATACAGATTAAAAACAAGAGTACACAGGTTAAGTTCCGACGATGTTATCTGTGTCCTCGTTTTTTAAAATTGGTGCAATCAGGACCGTTGATAACTTTTTCAACGACCTAATATTATAAAAAATGAAAAATATTAATGTTCTTATTTTAACTACTGATTCACGCATCGGTGGGACAGAAAAGATACTGATAGAGTTTTTAAAAAAAGCAGACAGAACTAAATTTAATATTTTTTTTATGTGTCTTAAACCAGGAGGACCCCTTGCAGATATTGTAAAAAAAATGGGGTTTAAGTCAGAATGCTTAAATGTTAAAAATATTTTTGGGGCGATAAGAGCATATTTTTATCTAAAAAGATTTCTTAAACAAAATAAAATTCAGATTCTTCACTCATATCTTTTCCATTCAAACATCCTGTCTCGCATTATTAGAATTCACACAAAAATTCCGCTCATTATAAATAGTCAAAGAAGCACAGATGAATGGAAGAAGTGGTACCATATTTTTCTTGACAGGTATACCGGTTTTTTATGTGATGCAATTATCTGCAATAGTTTGGCAGTTTATAATACAATGCTTTGCAGGGAAAAACATAAAAAAGAAAAACTTCTATATATTCCCAACGGAATAGATATAAAACAGTATGAGTTTAAGGGTATAGGAATAGATATAAGAGATTCTATTGGGATACATCACAATACACCTCTTCTTATCAATATCGGAAATTTAAGAAAACCAAAAGGGCAGATTTTTCTTTTAAAAGCAATGAAAATTATAAAAGATAGGGGTTTAGTATCCCCAAAGCCAAAGGCTATAATTGTAGGCGAAGGAGCTTTAAGAGGTTTTCTTGAAAAAGGAATAAGAAATTTAAAGATTGAAAAAGATGTTTTTTTATTGGGGTTCAGAGATGATATCGTCCATCTTCTCGGTGCATCGGACATATTTGTGCTTTCTTCTTTGTGGGAGGGATTGCCTGTTTCTGTAATGGAGGCTATGGCACTTAAAAAGCCGATTATTGCAACAAACGTAGGGGGGATTCTTGAACTTATACAGGACAACAAAACAGGACTGCTTGTTCCATCAGCCAATCCTGTTGCACTTGCGGATGCGATTGAAAGATTACTTAACAACCCACAGATGATTCCTGAGATGGGAAGAAATGCAAAAGAATTTATAGAAAAAAATTATACCATTGAAAAGATGGTTGATAGTATTGAATCTTTATACATTGATTTTTTAGAAGAAAGGAAAAGGAATAAATTATCCTCATTTGATTATGACTCTCCGGAACTGTAATAGAATAAAACCAAAAAATATTATCTTTTACATAATTCTTATCGGGCTATTTTTAAGAATAGGATATGTAATTACACTAAAAGAAGACTTAAAATTCCCTGACTCTTACCGTTATGATGCCCTTGGCCTTAGTATATTAGAAGGTAAGGGATATCCCACAATAGCTACTGCACCTGCGTATCCTTTTTTTCTTTCGGCAGTTTATTTTATTTTTGGCCATAGTTTTAAGATCGTATGGATTGTTCAGTCTATCCTTGACTGTGTGTCGGCTTTTATTCTTTATAAAATAGGCTCTAAAATTATCAGTAAAGATGTAGGAATTATTGCAGGTTTTTTATACTGTTGGGATCCTTTTTTAATATTTTTTTGCGGGCTTTTACTTACAGAAACAGTATTTATAACAGTACTGTTAGGATTTATATTATGTCTCATACTTTTAAGCAGACCATCATCTATGATAATTGCTCTGGTCTGTGGAATACTTTTTGCAGCAGGTGTTTTAATAAAACCAGTGCTTTTATATCTTGGTTTTGCACTTATCCTGATATCTATTTGCAGGGGTTTGGTCCACAGAACTAAAACATACTATTATATTATTGTCTTACTTGTAGCAGGAGCAGGGTTATCACCCTGGATTATCAGGAACTATATCCGTTACAACAGATTTATCATTGCAACGGGAGGAGGCATTATACTTTTAGAATCCAACAATCCCAATGCCACAGGTGGTGCCGGTCAGAACAACATTCCAGGTATTCAATATATTTATCAGATAAAAGACGAGATAGAGCGGGACAATTATTGTAAAATGCGAGCAAAAGAGTTTATAATAAATAACCCCGGAAAAGTTCTAAGGTTAGCAGTTGAAAAACAAAAAAGGTTCTGGGCTGTTGTTCCACGTGCAAAAGATTATCAGGACTTAAAATTTAGGATAATAAGTTTTTTGTGGACGGTTCCGGTGTATATATGTGCAATAATGGGTTTTTGGAAAACAAAAAATAAATTTAAAGACTTATTTCCCATCTGGTTTCCCATTCTATTCTTTACCCTTTTACATACAATTATTCTTGGTTCTATAAGATACAGACTTCCCATAATGCCATATATCCATCTATATGCAGCAGCAGGGATTTGTTTTATTAAAGAAATTACCAACAGAGAAAAATGATAAATAGAGAAATATAAAAATGGCAGATGATATATTTTTAAGTGTTGTTATTCCTGCTTATAACGAGGCAGACAAAATTGAAAAGACCTTATCTACAATAGTGGAATATTTAAAGAATAGATATTCTTATGAAATTATTGTTGTTGATGACGGAAGCAAGGATAGAACATCAGAGATTATTAAGAAAGCAGGAGAAAGAAATAACCGCATATCTTTAATCTGCTTTCCCAAAAATAGAGGGAAAGGGGCAGCGGTTAAAGAGGGGGTTCTTAATGCAAAAGGAGACATAATACTTTTCTCCGATGCGGATTTATCAACGCCCATAGAAGAGTTTGAGAAACTGAAAAAAGCAATAGACAAGGGGTATGACATTGCCATTGGTTCCAGAGGCTTGCCAGATTCAAAAATAGTTGTTCCACAACCCTGGTGCAGAAGGCACATCGGAAAAATGTTTCCGTATCTTGTCAGACTTATAATAATGAAAAACTTCAAAGACACCCAGTGCGGGTTTAAGTTGTTCAAGAAAGAAGTTGGAAAAGTGCTTTTCAGTGAACTGAAAACGAAAGGCTTTGCCTTTGATGTGGAAATCCTCTACAGGGCTGTCAAAAAATACTGTAAAATAAAAGAAGTTTCTATTACATGGTCAAATTCTCTTCAAAGTAAAGTAACAATTTTCAGGGAGCCTTTTAAGATGCTGTATTCTATTTGCAAGATAAACATTTTGTATCAAAAGGAATGTAAGATAAAAAGAAATAGAGATTTTAGAAAAAATAATTCTATATTCATGCCCGAAGACCATATGGATAATTTATATAACAGCACCAATTTAATGGTCAGGTTTATACATAATAATAGATTAAATACCATATTAAAATTAATTCCCAAACAAGAAGGGCTTAGAATATTAGATGCAGGATGTGGTGAAGGTCATTTAATAAGTAAAATGTTATGTAATAATCAAAAAAATGTTTTTTTTGGGGTGGATATAACCAAAATTGCATTGGAAAAGGCAATTCAGCGTTGTCCTTCAGCCAGATTTATGGAAGGAAATATTTTATGTTTAAAAGATTTTCAGGATGAAAGTTTTGATGTAATAATATGCACTGAGGTTTTGGAACATATATTAGAGCATGGAAAGGCTATTCGGGAGATGAAAAGGATTCTTAAAAAAGGAGGTATATTAATAATTACTTTTCCCAATGAAAAATTGTGGACAATAGGAAGATTTTTTTTAGGGAGAAGGCCAGTAAAGGTACCAGACCATATAAATTCTTTCACCCCCCAAAGAATCATTAAAGAAGTAAATTTAAAATGCATAAACAGAAAAAACCTGCCTTTCAACTTGCCCTTTTTTATTTCTTTATGTGAAGTAATAGAATTTAAAAAATAAAAACAGATAATATATAATATTTTACAATGAAACATAAATACATACTAATCGGTATAATTGCACTTTTAATTAAATTTTCGGGAATTTACTGGGGGTTACCTTCTGTAAAATTAAATCGTCTCTATTTCACTGATGGGAAAAATGTTATAGAACATATAGATGCATTAAAAAAATATCCCCTGGAAGAGTCATGGAAGGGGATGGGTGCCCATCTGGTTCAGCACCCGGAAGAAACCGAACGTAAACTACCCCGTTCCAAGTATAACCCTATCCGTAGTTATCACCCTGACGAGTATTTTATAATTAAGAGCCTTTCTACGATGAAACCAGGGGAGTTTAATTTTAATCCACATCAATTTACAGTGGGAGGAGCGTATCTGTACCCTGTGGGTGGGCTGATTTTTCTTTTGTCTAAATTAAAGGTTATCACCGTAGTACCGGACATAAGTTATTATTTTTTAAATCCACAAGAGATAGCAAAGTTTTATATTGTCGGCAGGGTTATAACAACTTTTTACGGTGTGGGTATTATTCTGTTGGTTTATTTTTTACTTGCAAAACTTGCTTCCCGGAAATGGCAGTCCCTTACAGGTGCCTTGCTGCTCTTGTTTGCTCCGTTAATGCTGCTTAATTCGCTCTATATGTATGTTGACATCCCGGGGGTATTTTGGATAATGGCTTGTCTTTTTACAACGGTCCTTTTTATGGAGAGATTTTCATTCAGAAGAGTATTTTTTGCAGGTATATTTGCAGGGCTTGCCTGCGGGACAAAGATTACTTTCCTTGTTGCATTTTTTATTCCCTTACTTGGAATGGCTTTAATTTATAACAACTGGAAAAATTTTATCAAGGGAGTATGTCTTACGTTTACAGGATTTTTTATTATGTTTTTTGTTACCAATCCGTATTTTTTCCTTACTTTTCCCGCTCCTCTGATTGAATTGGGACAGCATACTGAACAGGCATTCAGCGGTATGTTTTATCTAAAATCTTTATTCTATGGAATGGGAATGCCTTTATTTTTTTTCTGTTTAGCAGGTATGTTAAGTGCTGTAATTTTGTTAAAAAAACAAAATACGTATCAGAGAAAAATAACTGTTTTACTTCTGTCATGGACGGTTTTCTTTTTTGTTTTTATTTCTCTTTTTGCAAAAAACTTTGCCAGGTATATCTTGCCTGCGATTCCATCACTGGTTATTATGGGCAGTATTGGATGGTTCAGGCTTTACGAAAGACTGTACCCTGCAAATAAAAAATTTTTATCAGTAGTTTTTATTTTTGTAGCATTATGGACTTTTGTTTACGGGATGAGTTACAAGATGCTTTTTATAAGAGAGAATATCAGAACTGAAGCAGGTGTGTGGATTAAGGAGAATATACCTGCGGGAAGCAGTATCGGAGTGGCTGAGGTGCCGTGGCAGTTCCAGATGCCCCCTTTTGATTACCAGAGATACAATGTTGTGGTTACAGGATACGATTTTAAGAGAGTGGAAGGAACGAAACCGGATTATTTTATCCTTTCATCCTTTCAGGCACCCTTTCCTCCATATCCATTGAAGTTACAGCAGGAACGTGTTGCCTTCTGGGAAGAGTTCAGGGGTTCAAAACTTTACGAAGAGAGAAAAACTTTTCAAAAATTCCCACAGTTTCTCGCATTTGTTTTTAGGACGAAAGTTCTCCCTGAAGATTTGATATATCTTAATCCCACAATTATTGTATTTGAAAAGAAATCATAAGATGCAGAAGTTTTTTAAGTATTGCCTGCCGAAGGAGTTGATAGCCCAATACCCCTCAAGGAGAAAGAAAAAGCCTGTTTGATAGTGCCTGACAAAAAAAAGAAGATAGCAGAAGAAGACATTTTCAGTAATATAGAGGATTATTTTCAGAACGAGGGCATTCTGGTTTTGAACGATACACGCGTTATCCCTGCACGGCGGGAAGGGAGAATTATTAGTTCTATTCTGGATATTTTTCTGTTTGTTGTTTTTTTGTTTCTCTTAAAAGGTTTGATAAGTACATTCTTGCTGTTGGTCCTTTTTTGACTGTTATTTTTGCAAGGGAATAGGTTTTTTAATCACTCGCCACTATTTTTCAAATAAGGAAAAGAAAATTTTTCTGTTTTGCCTTCCTGCTGACGCAGGAATTGCGGAAACGCTTTTCCACCCCATTCCGCCTTCGGCGGAAAGCAGGCGGGCAAAAAGGAAGGGGGTTTGAGTGTCATCCCCACCAGGAATTTTTGCCCGTTTGCCTAAAAAATCTCACAAAAAATTTTTGGGTCGTTTCTTTAACTTTTAAAAATTATTGCGTATAACGGTTGAGCGTATCTGAAGTTGCGAGCGAAGCGAGCAATTTGGGCAGAGTGCCGAAGGCACGAAGCCAGATACGCTCTGTTATATGACCGAGCCGAAGGCGAGGCAAGGAAACCGAAGGTTTCCGCAAGATTCGGCTTGGCGGTAATCATTTTGTCCACTCCCTTAATTTTTTAATTACAGCTAAATCTTCTGATTCTTCTCTCCACTCTTTCATTATTCCATTTATTTCGTCTTCTAATTCGTTTGGTGTCATTTTTTCGGGCGGACTACAACTCACATTTTTCGATTTGAAAAACTTGTACATCTCCATTAGAGAATTTTCTTGTCTAAATTCAATTACTTTAATTCCTATTTTTTCAGATTCTTCCTTCATCATCTCTGTCAACCTATCTATCAGAAATAAACTTACTTTTCTGGCAAGTGCCTCGTCACCTATTTCGGGATTTCCGATTCCAAGTAGTTTTAACTCAATAGTTAGAGGCTCTTTGTTCTTACTGAAAACTATGGCATCGATTTCTCTGTTCTCAACCAGTCCTTTTTTCTTCATTTCCGCAGTTGTTAAAATATAGTTATCTTCTGGAATTTTCAGTAATCGAAATATCACAAAGAGTAAACCTTTTTCGGTTTTCTTTCCCACTTCACTCCAAGCTCCTCCTTGAATTGTTAGTTTCATTGCTGAGATAATATTAACGAAAAATATACTTTCAACTTCGTCTAATTCAACTTGTTCTTTACCTTTCCGGATTATTATTCTGAGTTGATATAAGTTCTCACTACTATCAAATTCTTTTAGCAATATTTTCAATGCTTCTATGTTCTTCCTACCTAAATCCAAACATACTTCCTTTGTAGATGTCCCGCCTGTCATATTCTTTACAGTCTTATCATTTAAACCGCCAAACCACAGAAGTTTAAATTTGTTCTCTTTCCCCTTCTTTTTGAAAGTGTCTTCTAAAAGTTTTTCAAGCCAATTATCACCTCTTCGTTTGTGCTCAAACACTTCGGAAATCAGTTCTTGCGCTTTATCAATGAATCTTTTATTTATTGTAGCAAGAACATAGGCCCTATAATCTTGCCCTGTGAGAATTGAGTATATTATTTTGCTAATAAATTCTTTCATGTTTCTTACCTCTTTATTTTTGTGTCTTCAGATATCGTTTCTATTGCCTCACTAATCTTATCAACATTCTTCAATAGTCTCTCATTTGTTGGTTTTCTACTCCTAATGGAAGTGCCTTGACATTTCTTTATTTGCTCTTTAAATCCTAACATCTGCTCTTGCACAACATCGGAAACAAAATTATCATCATCTGCAGAAATATTGGTATCATCTACCTTTTGCATTACAAGGATATATTCATCATCAATTTTCCCTATATCTGCACTTGTGTATTTCCTTGTTTTATCAATATTCCTAAAAATTGTTTTTATTGGCTTAAATCCTATCTTTTCACCCATTTCTGCAAAAAAATTATGACTTTCAATCAGTTCATACTCCAAACTGGAGTTCCCTACTACAATTACGCATGTTTTATCTTTTTTCAAAACTCTATTCATCTCTATCATTGAACGGAGCATATCACCTAAATATTCTGAAAGTAGTCTAAATCTATTGATAATGAAATGGGAATGCCCACCGATCTCATGTTTTCTAAACAAGTCAAAATCCATTCCAAGCCAAAGCATGTTATACATATGGGCTCTATAATAATCCAACGCATTTACATAAGGAGGAGAAGTTACTATTAAGTTTATTGAGGCTGTTTCAACCTCTAATTTTCTTGCATCGCCACAAATTACTCTTACAACCGGAACAGTCCTAATAATCTTAGCCATCCTATTTAGGTCATTCTGCATAGATTTTACTTTTTTCAGAAACACATCATCAACATCAATTCCATTACCATTTTCTACCAATGACCATATTGTTGATGATAAAGCAACTCTTCCAAAATCAAATAAGTCATTATGTCCTTCTTCTTTTACCTCTAATAGAGTTTCACGGATGCTTTCTAATTTTGAGATTACAACCCTGTTGAATATCTTGCTTACCTTTCTGTTAGGCAGATTATTAATTCTTTCATCAACTCTTCTATAATCCAAATCTAAATATCGCTTCATAACTGCCAATTTTTTATTAAAATATCTGAACTCGTTTTCATCAATTAGAGTGGTTTTTACTTTGGTTATTAGGGTTGCAAGTGGGTTAAAGTCATTCCCAATAGAATTTCGATTATTTAAAAAAGCCTCTACCAATGTTGTTCCACAACCGCACATTGGGTCTAAGACAGTTTCTTTCTCTTTTGTAAATAATTTGATGAAAGTCAGAGGTATTTGAGGTATAAACCTTGCGGGGTAAGAATGAAACGTATGTGTAAGATACTGAGTCGTAAAATCTTTAAAGTCCCAATCAATTTTATCTAAAACTTCAACTCCTTTAGAGATGTTATGCTCGTTATTGATTAATTCTAAGTATTTTTGCTCGATGGTCCTTTCCCCAAACAAAGTTTCTTGTTTTGCCTCGTAAAGCGTTTTCATCACATCCACCTATATGTTTTTGTTTTCATTAATTTTGTTATCCGTCCGCCAAGCCGAATTTCATATAACGTTTCCAGCATAAAAGAAGTCCTGAGCGATAGCGAAGGATTTGGGTGAGTGCCGAAGGCACGAACCTTTTATGCTGTGTTATATGAAGTGGCGGTCTCATTTTGTTATTATCAAAACCTTTGTAACTGCTGTATATGTTTTTCTGCCAAAAGTGAAAACAATCTCGTCTTTCTTTGACACCGTCTCTCTATCAAAGAAATTATCAATCTTTTGGAATACTAAAGTAAAATCTCTTTTTAATTCCCAACTTCTTTCAGTGTTATCTTTATCCAACAATACAACAAATAACCGATTGTCAGCCCCAAATCTTTGAGCACCCTGATTTTCATATAGCCAGACAGCTAAATCAGTAGGATTTTTTATAGCATCAGAGGGATTATATTCACGAGGAAGGTAGGTCACTTTTAAGTCAAATGGCTGTCCATCAAAGAAAATATCAATTCCTTTTATATTTTTAATAGTGGGGATCACCCTCTTGTGAGTGCTTATATGTTCTTCTATTAACACAGTTGTCCAATGATTAAACCAAGTACAAATTACATATTTAGTCACATCTTCGTGAAGTTTCGCCCTGACATTATTTAGCAGGTCTTCATATCTTACAATTCTTCTCACATATTCAGCCTGTATTTTCTGATCTAACTGCCCTTGAACCACGCCCCAAGAAAAGGTTTGGACTTTTAACAATTCTTTTTTTAAGTCCTCATCAGAAATAACCTCCCTCCGTTCCTGGATTCTTTCATTATATTTTTGTTTTATGAATCTCTGTATTACTTTTTCGTCTACCCCTTTATCCAAAACTCTTTTAATAATCTCTGTTGCTGAACCTGTATTGTTTATTCCTAAGTTTAGAGCAGGTAGTTTTAACTGCGGTAAAGGAATACAACTGAGTTTTAAATTTAAGACTTCTTTTTGACTTAATAATGGCATAGTTTTATCTCCTATTTTTTCTTAAATAACATTATATATTCATGCTTAAAAATATAAAATCCACCTACTAACGCCCTATATCTCCAAAGTTCTTGTTGATTTCTCTTGCCTCGCGTTTCTTCAAAGTTTTTAACAATTATACTTTTTAATAAATAGCCTCTTTTTAATACTTCATTCATACAATAAAATCCTAAAGGTATCCATTCACCTTTAGAATACTTATCGCCAATAACTAAAGCAAAGTACCGCTCTTTTTCTAAGTATGGAGTTGCATTATTTATCACCTCCCCAAACATTTTCAAAAATTCTTCAGTATTTTTTGCGTTCGAAAGGTCTTTTTCATCTTTTGAAAACTTAATAATATTATGGTACGGAGGATGCATAATAAGAAGTTGAACTTGATTAATTTTGTGCTTTGTCAAAATTTCTTCTATATTCATCGTCCTACTGTCCCCAATTATTACTTCACTAACTACATTATCTTTATTTTGTTCCTTTTCAATCAATTTCTTTGCTTCTCGTGCCACTTCTTGGTTTAATTCTATTCCTATTCCGTTTCTACCCAATCTTCGGCACTCAATCAAGGTCGTTCCACTTCCCACAAATGCATCTAAAACCCAATCTCCTTTTTTGGTATATCTTATCAGGGTCTGATGCGGAATCTGTGGGATGAAATTTCCCCAATACCAACCAAGATGGACACCTGAAGTATCCCTCTTATCTAATACCCAAAGGCTATCGGTAATAATATCATCATATTCTTTCCACCTTAAAAGATTTATGTCGTTGATTTTACTTGTCTTAACTTTTTGGACTCCATTTTCCAATCTTTTTAAATAGTACTTAGCTCTTTCAACTGTTTGCGACTCAAGGATTTGATTTAATTCAGAAGTTAGAACATCTCTGCGTAAGGAGACCGTATCTCCATTAGCGTCAATATTTAATATGCCTTCTTGGTCCTTTTTATGATTAGTTATAATATCTTTTAATACAATTAGTTTGTTCTTAAGAGAAATTAAATCCTGTAGAGTTTTAGTCTCAACCAAAACTTGAATAAACATCTCTTTATTTAGAATAATTGAACCATAAGTAAGCGGAATAGCCTCTAAACTTTCTAATGTTAATTGTCGGGTATTATTTGTTTTCATGGTTTTCCTTTCTTCATTCATTTTGGAACCGCCATTTCATATAACGTTTCGAGCGTATCTGAAGTTCTCCGAAGGGGGATTTGGGCGGAGGCGTAAGCCGAAGCCAGATACGCTCTGTTATCGGAAGTTGCATATTTATTGCCGAAGGATAGATACTATCCTCTCAATTATCTGATCGATCTTTTTAGGTTTAAGATGACCAACTCGATACAGGATGATGTGACGATCTGCTGTGAATATGCGGTTAGGTCGCACATTACTTTTTCGCCTAAGCGTCCCGGTTTCAAAATCATTCTTGTCAATTAAAACTGCGTATCTGTCTCTAATAGACTGACTGGTTATCTGGCAAAGAATCAGATCATTACCTTCTAACTCTGCGATTACCAAAGCCGGTCGTCTTTTAGCTCGGGTTAAATCTGAGAAAGGGAAAGGAACGACTACTACATCCCCTTTTACAAATCTTTCCATGCTTCATCCTCCTCAGGCTTCAGCCAATCTTTTTTAAGAGACGCTTCACTTGCTAATGCAAGTTCCATCTTTTGTTCCAAAGCCTTAGTCTCTAAAAATCGGATAAAATCCAGTATCTCCATGAGATAGGGCTCAGGAACATTTTCTATCTCCTTGGCGATTAATTCTTTCACGTCCATTTTTCCATTCCTCCAATTTTATTTTATAATTCTCAAATTAAAAGCAATTTCATATAACTCGTTTCTATACGAATTGAATGTATAATATCGACCTTTTGTTGCATATTATACGAACTTAATGTACAGCTAAACTTTGGCAAATTTAGTCTTTTTACCCTGTAACAGCATAGTTTAACCTAAGCTGTTTGTTCTTTGGCATAGCTAACCTAAATACTTCATCCGCATCTAACTTCTTTTGGAAATAGCTATAGCTCCAAAAGATAAAGGAGCGTAAGATCTCACCTGCTGCCATCTGACATTTGCCGCCAATGGTAACTGAAAATTTCTGTCAAGATACATTACCGCCACAATAAGCATTGTTTCTTTTCTAACTTAATAAATAGGGCTTACTGAAAAATGCTAAAAATTTGGATACTACGACGGAAATTAAGCGATTTAAACCACAAAAATAGCGCTAAAAGTGCACGATTTTTTGTTCTTTTTATGTAAAAACCTTGCACTTTTGACAGATGTAAATTTTTCAGTAAGCCCTGATTACACAGATTTTTGAAAGATTACACCGATTTTGTCATCGGGTTTTAATCTGTGTAATCTGCTTTTTAATCTGTGGAATCAGGGTCTGATGAGTTTTTCAGCAGACCCTAAATAACTCCGTGCGGAAATCTACTTGTACGACAATGACATAACTTTCTTCAATAGTTTTATTTTCTCGTTTTATTTTGCACTTCTTTTATTGTCAAACTTTTTTTAATTGTTTTATTCTATCTCTTATCAAAGCTGCTTTTTCAAAGTTTAGTTCTCTTGCAGTCCTTTTCATTTCTGCTTCAAGTTTTTGTATATTTTTTTCCTTGTAGTAGGCTATGTTATCTGTCACCTTTGAGATCTGGTTTTTCTCATAGGTGTCAAGATAATTTTTAACCGCCTTCTGGATTGTTTTCGGTTTTATATTGTGTTGCTTATTATATCGTATCTGCACAACTCTTCTTCTTTCCGATTCTTTTGATGCCTCTTTCATTGAATCGGTGATTGTATCGGCATACAGTATAACGCTTCCGTCAATATTTCTTGCGGCTCTTCCAGAAACCTGTATCAGCGAGGTTTTTGACCTTAAGAACCCCTCTTTATCAGCATCAAAAACAGCAACAAGAGAAACCTCCGGAAGGTCAAGCCCTTCTCTTAAAAGATTCACTCCTACAAGCACATCTATGTTTCTGAGCCTCAAATCTTTCAGGATGCCAACTCTTTCAAATGCATTTAAATCGGAATGTATATATCTTGCCTTTATACCCATTTCTTCAAGGTACCTGGACAATTCTTCTGCCATTTTTTTTGTAAGTGTTGTTATAAGCACCCTTTGTTCTTTTTTTATCCTGTTTTTACATTCTTTTATAATATCGTCTATCTGTCCTTTTATCGGGCGAACCTCTATCTTTGGGTCAACAAGTCCCGTGGGTCTTATAATTTGCTCAATAATTCTATCTAAACTTTTCGTCAGTTCATATCCACCGGGGGTTGCAGACATAAATATACATTGAGGTGTAAGCATATCCCATTCTTCAAATTTTAATGGCCTGTTATCCATACAGGACGGAAGTCTGAAACCAAAATCAACGAGTGTTTGTTTCCTTGATTTATCTGCATTATACATTCCCCGAATCTGAGGGATTGTAACATGTGATTCATCAATAATGGTAAGAAAATCTTTTGGAAAATAATCAAGAAGCGCATAGGAACGGCTTCCTGCTGGACGGCGGGAAAAATGTCTAGAATAGTTTTCTATGCCATTACAGACCCCTGCTTCTTCAAGCATCTGAATATCAAATTCTGTTCTTGTTTTTAACCTGTTTGCCTCCATTTCTTTACCCGCAGATAAAAGTTCTTTTACTCTTTTTTTAAGTTCCTCTCTTATAGAGTCAAGGGCATCTTGAAATCTATTTTGTGATACAACAAAATGTTTTGCTGGATAAAGAAAAAGTTTTTCAAGGTTTGAAACAAAGGCCCCGTCTGTTTTTATAAGAGAAATCTTTTTTATTCTGTTGCCAAAAAATTCTATCCTGAAAGGGGTTTCCTCATATGACGGAAAAATTTCAACAACATCCCCTCTTACCCTAAAAATACCTCTCTTAAACCCTGTTTCGTCTCTGTTATAGCGAAGACTAACAAACTCTTTTAAAATATCCTCCATCGGTATAGTCTGTCCGACGCTTATATTTAAGTGTGCTCCCTCATACTCGGAAGGTTCACCGAGGTTATATATACAGGAAACGCTTGCAACAACAATCACATCTCTTCTTGTAATAAGGCTGCTTGTTGCTTTAAGACGAAGTCTGTCTATTTCTTCGTTTATGGTTGCGTCTTTTTCAATATATGTGTCTGTCTGCGGGATATATGCTTCGGGCTGGTAATAATCATAATAACTTATGAAGTATTCTACTGCATTGCTGGGGAAAAAATCTTTGAACTCTCTGTATAATTGTGCGGCAAGTGTTTTGTTGTGTGATATTACAAGGACGGGTTTATCAATATTAGAGATTACATTTGCAATGGTAAATGTTTTTCCTGTGCCGGTTGCGCCAAGCAGTGTCTGATATCTTATATTTTTTTTAATACCATCTGACAGGAAATAAATAGCAGAGGGCTGATCACTAACAGGTTTGTATGGACTTTTGAGATGAAATATCATATTTTTTTCAAATATGAGGTGACAAATTTACATTCGGGATACCTTGAACAACCGTAGAAGAGCCTTGCTCCTTTTTTCCTTGCTCTTCTTTCTACAAGTTCGCCCCCACAGTCTTGTGACGGACACTTCACACCTGTTCCTATGGACTTTGTATTTTTACAAGACGGGTATGCCGAACAGGCAATAAATCTACCATTTCTTCCCCATTTTATAACCATTGGGCTTTGGCACTTTTCACACTTTTTATCGGTTTTCACTTCTATTTTTTTAAAGTTTTGCATATCTCTCCCGGCATTATCAAGAGAAATCTTAAACGGCCTGTAAAAATTTAAGATAACTGCATCCCACTTTGTTTTACCTTGCTCAATGATGTCAAGCTCATCTTCTATCTGTGCTGTGAACTTAACATCTAAAATATTGGGAAAAGATTTTATAAGCATATCGGTAACTATTTCTCCTATCTCTGTTGCAAGAAGTGCCCCCTTTTCTCTCTTCACATACCCCCTATTAACGATTACTTGAAGTATGCCCGCATATGTAGATGGCCTTCCTATACCTTTTTCTTCAAGTGCTTTTATAAGGCTTGCATCTGTATAATGGGGCGGCGG
The DNA here is from genome assembly GCA_013626165.1 of bacterium Unc6. NCBI lineage: Bacteria > Pseudomonadati > Candidatus Omnitrophota > Candidatus Velesiimonas > Candidatus Velesiimonas alkalicola. The sequence continues at coordinate 104,393 of NDHX01000004.1, read as the reverse complement.
TTGCGTAAAATGCTGACCCGATTTTAACTCTTTCAATTCAACCTGTTCATTTTTTGTAAAAGATGGGATTTTTATTTCACCTTCACTTTTTTCTTCCAATCCCCGTTTGTCAGCCTCCTGATAAACGGAAAGGAAACCTAAAAACACAGGCACAGAACCAGTTGAGACAAAAAGAAATTTGTCCTGATTGTTTATACCTGTAATTTCAATTCTTATTTGAGAAAATATAGCAGGACTCATCTGACTTGCAACAAATTTCTGCCATATAAGTTCATAGATTTTAAATTGCTCTTCTGTTAGGTTTTGCTTTATATCATCGGGTGTCCTATAAACAGATGTCGGGCGGATTGCCTCGTGTGCTTCCTGTGCGGTTTTTTTTGATTTATATCTGTTGGGCGATTCGGGACACAACCCATCTCCATACTTTTCCCCAATAAATTTTCTTACATCTTTGATTGCTGATTCTGAACACCTAACAGAGTCTGTTCTGATGTATGTAATAAGTCCAGCCTGTTCCTTGCTGCCTATCTGAAGCCCTTCATAAAGTGTCTGTGCAATCTTTATAGTTTTTATAGCAGGAAAATGAAATTTATTAAATGCTACCTGCTGTAATTGACTTGTTATAAAAGGAGGGGATGGATTTTTCTTTTTTTCTGTAATTTTTATATCAGATACAGAAAATTTTTTACACCCTTTAATTCTGGCGATAATACCATCTGCCTGTTGTTTTGTTTTAATGTTTATTTTCTCATCCTGTATTCTATCAAGACGAGAAGTAAATACCTCATTGTTTAATTTAGAAAATATAGCATCTATTGTCCAGTATTCTTCCGAAACAAATGCCCTTATCTGCCTATCTCTTTCAACAATAATCCGCACTGCAACAGATTGGACCCTGCCTGCGCTTAAACCCCTGCCCACTTTTTTCCACAATATCGGACTTATTGAGTAGCCAACAACCCTGTCAAGTATTCTTCTTGCCTGCTGGGACTGAACCTTATTATTGTCTATCAAGGATGGATGTTCGATTGCATATTGAACGGCTTCTTTTGTTATTTCATATAAAAGTATTCTCCTGGGATTTTCAGCCTTAATGTAATTTAAGATATGCCAGCCTATTGCCTCACCTTCTCTGTCTGGATCTGTTGCAATATATACATTTGAATTTTTCGCAATTTTTTTTAATTCTGTAAGCACGGTTTTTTTCCCTTTTATTACTACATATTCAGGTTCTCCTATTTTTTCATTACTTATTTCTATTCCCATTCTGTTGCCCGGCAAATCTATAACATGTCCCATAGATGCTTTGACGGTATAGTTTGTCCCAAGAAACTTCCCTATGGTTTTAGCCTTTGCAGGAGATTCTACTATTACAAGATTACTCAATATGTTGTTTTCCCCTTTATTTTGTGGTCCATAAACTGTAGACTATGGACTGTTGAGGATGGACCTGAATTTTCAACCAGCCATCAGTTACCTATCTTCTACATTACCACTCTTTGTCTTCCTGTAAATTTGTATATAAAATCCATGCCCTCAGACAGTGTTAGAGCCGGTTCTTTATTCTTGTATTCAAGCATCCAATATCCCCTGTATTTTGTTCTTAATATTGCAATACCAAGTTTTACCCATAAAGTCTGACCCTTTCCCGGGATAAGATGTGATTGCTCTTTATCTGCATCTGATACATGGATCTCTATTATAGATCTACCGAGTATATCTATAGCCTGTGCTGAACATTCTGGATTTAAATTCCCGCCGTTATTTGTGCAATTCCCTATATTGAAAACTGACCTTACAAAAGGAGAATTTATATTTGCTATTACACTTGCAATATTTTGTATATGTTCAAAATCAGTATTTTCTATACCGATGATAACCTTGTGTGCATGAGCAATTGGAAGTAGTTTCACAAGAATACTGTGCGCGTATTCTGACTGTTCCTGTGCTCCTCCGCTTTCAAATGATATGACAAAAAACTTACATCCGATGGCAACGGCTGTTGCAAGTTCATTATAAAGTGAATCAACCGTCTGCCCTACATCATCTTTCATATCAAGTATGGTCGGACAATGGCAGGATGATATACTTATCTTTATCTCAGAGACTGCTTTTATAACAGATGATATATCTGCAACATCGGGCAGGTCCTCGGCACATATACCAATAAATGGAAAGCCCGCATCCTTTATTATCCTTAATTTTTCTATAAGTGGAATCCCCGAATCTACACAAAATGTACTGCAACCTATAAGCATATTTTACTCCATGTAGTTATCTGGTTGTTTAATGGTTTGGTTATCTAAATAACTAAATAACCAGATAAATAACCAATTGCCATTGAGAAGATATTATATTTTAGTCGTAGAGATCTTTAAGGTGTTTAAGGTGTCATCTTTTCTTTCCTTCCTCACCCTGGACAAACATCCTAAAAGGAATAGAATCAGTAATTTTTTCTCTGAATACTGTTATTGCAGACGGTCCATACTCTGTCCATGTGCTTCTTACTTTGAGGTTTATATCCCTTTCAGTTTCTGATGGATAAAAAACACATACCAAATGACAACCACCCTGATTTTTTTCTTCTGAAGGTGCTCTTAAAACCATCTCTGAACTATCCCCGCTGTTAAAAATACTGATATCAAGACAAACATTTGATACAGGACAGATTATAAGACCTGTTCCGTTTTCAAGCCTCACAGATGCTAACCCCCTTTCCTTATTCCACACAATCTTTGCGATTTTTATTTTATATTTGACAATTAATTCCTTATCTTTTATTCCCATTAACGAGTCGGCAACAATCCAGTATCTGTCCTGTTCAAGAAGAAAGGTTTTGCTTCTTGAATTTTCGCCTGTTATACGAAGCATCCTTCTTTTTTTCCCGACCGCCCACAGGTCAACGCTACACATACTGTTTTTTTCAAAAAGTTCCTGATTCTGTATCACAGGTTTTTCCGATAAAAACATGTCAAAACCGGGCTGTTTTTTTGTTCTTACACAAAGTGTGTTTATATTTTTATGGTGCACTGCCCTTTGTATATATAGACCGGTGTAAGGAAATGAAACAGCCGATTTCTGGGATGATATTTTATCTGTATCTGTCTGATTTATATATTTTTTACCGAAACTAAATGCACAGTCTATATCTAATTTTTTATAATCAAAGATTGGCTTCTTGCCAATTATGAGTCTGACCTTTTGCACAACAGAATATATCTGTTCATTGTTTAGTCCTTTTGAATTATAGAGAATTGTTTTGTCCGGCATTATTACATTTGCAAGTGCAGATGAAGCCTTTTCAAGCCTGTTTATAAACTGTGGACTAAATTTAGTTCTTAAAAAAAAGAGAGACCGAATCTTTATAATCTCATTTAAGATGTCCACAATTGAAGATGTATCAGTATCTTTACTAAAACCATCTGTAAGAATATTGTCTAACACAAAGCCTTCAACCACAGGTAGGGTAGATCTGATCTTTTTATGTGAGCCCTGAAATTCAGAGAAATAAGAAGATATGTAAAGTAGTGTTGATGCGGCCTTAAAATTATTAAATGAACCATCACAGGATAAGTGATTAAATAAAGATTGGAAACTTGTATAAATAAATTCTATTAGATGTTCAAATTCATCATCTGTCCACTGTTTATCCTCCAATAAGAGATAAAACAAATCAACCGCTTCACATAACCTTGCAGTGAATAACAATATATTCTTATCCTGCTCAATATTGATAAATGCTTGCAAATATTTTTTTATAAATTTTAAGTATCTGATATCGGACTCTAAATAGTACACGCGAGAAAATGGCAGGATAGAAACCACAAGGGGATTCTTTAAATCAGAAGACATTATCCTTTCACAATCTGTGGTTAGTATATCCCACTGCTTGGAATTTTGCTCTTTGATAGTATTTTTTAGCCACTGTTTTTGCTCCTGTGTGTAAAACCAGGCAGAAATCTTATTGATATAATATTTCCTTAAACTAGATAAAAACATCTGGTGACTTATAACCAATGAGTTTTTTATTTCTCGAAGTTCAGGGTTATTCAGATTAATTTTGGATGAAATCATAATCAGTCACCAGTTGCCTTGTTACATTACAATTACTGCTTTGAGCGATTTTCCTGTCTTTACTGTTTCTATAGCCTTTGTTATATCTTCAAGCGAAAAACGGTGTGTTATAAAATCATTTGCTTTTATTTTACCTGATTTAATAAATTCCAGCGCCCTTACAAACTGTTCCCTGTGAGATGCAAAAGCGCCGAAAACAGATATTTCCCTGTAGTGTATAAGGTTTGAATCAAATTTTATATAAGGATTGTCTTTTGGAAGCCCGCCAAAAAAACTTATCCTCCCCTTTTTTGAAGCCATCTGTAATGCCTGTTCCTGTGCAATGCCAGCAGGACAGGCTGTTATGATACAATCGGCTCCCTGTCCCTGTGTAAGTTCAAGTATCCTTTTTACAGGATCTTCTCTGGTGCTGTTTATACATATATCCACACCAAAAGGCTTACTCATAGAAAGTCTTTCGTCAGATACATCTATAAGATATACAGAATCTACGCCTTGTGCTTTTGCAAGTGCGATATGCATACATCCGATAGGACCAGAACCAAAAACAACAACACTATCCCCTTCCTGTATGTTTAAGTAATCCTGTCCGTTTATACAACAGGAAAAAGGCTCTATAAGAGACGCAACATCAAAATCCATACCTTTGGAAAGTTTTATAAGAGAATTCTGTGAGATAGCCTCTGCTGGAATTATCATCTTTTCTGCAAAACCACCGTCCCAGAAATAACCGATTGCCCTTGTTTCAGGACAAAGATTGACATTGCCTTTTGAACAATATTTACAATCTCCACACCCAACAGAAGTAACGGTTGTTACAGGAGTTCCCGCTTTTACATTTTTTACTTCCTCTCCGACATCCTCAACAATACCCGCTATCTCATGCCCTGTTATCCGCGGTGGAACAACATTCTTCTGCCCATGATAAAATATCCGCACATCTGTTCCGCATACTGCACAGGCCTTTATGTTAAGCAAAACCTCGCCTTTTTTTGGTTTAGGATCTGAGATATTTTTAACCTCCATTTTTCCGGGTCCAAGAAATATTGCGGCTTTCATTTTGTCTTCTTTTTCTCCGAGTGAATATTTTTTTCCAATACCAGCATAAAATACATTTCTCTTTTTTTTATCTTTTCCAAATCTTTCCTTTGCCCACCTGCTGGTAATAGACCGGTTTAGGTATCTTGCCAAAATAGTATGTCCCGTAAGCACCAAAGAAGATTGAATAAAATATTGGGCATAAGGCGAAAGTTCAAAGGTGCCCAAATTATCTTCTACAGGCTGTCCCTGTTTATTCATCTCTGTTCCGATAATAACAGGTATATTCATTTTTATTGCAGTATCAAGAAACATGTAAAGGTTCTTAACTTTTCTATTTTGCTCTTTCTTATTTTTTATATTCCAGTTTCTATCCGGAATAATATTTACAATCTCTATACCTTTTTGCATAAGAAGTGAAAGAAAATTTTCCGGCTTTTTTTCTGCCTCACTTGTTCCATCAAGCCAGGTTGCGGTCGGAACAGCCTCGCATCCTGTTATCATTTCTATAACCTCTTCAATGGTTGAAAAAGAACCAGTGTCGGGTTTTATATAGGCGGGGCCCCCATATTTCATAAGATTGAAACGAATAACCTCATAAAATGCCGGTTTATCTTTCATCAAAGACTTAATTATATTTATATCTTTTTTGAATACATCTGACCAGAACCTACATAGTTTACCTGTATCAGGGAAACATTGTCTTGTTTTTATATCATATGCACATACAATATGTCTTTCTGTTGCATTGCCGGAAGGAGTAAGGGGTATAACATCTTTTTCATAATCAACCCGTACATTTTTTAAATATTCATTTACTTTTTTAACTACCTGTATATTCCTCTGTCTTGCCGTTGTCCTTAATTTTATAAGTGTGTTTTCTAGATTGCTATTTTTCTTAGGCAATTTCCAGAAACCGGTTCCCATAAGATAAAATATGCCAGGTTCGTAGGGTGAGTTTATAACCTTCTGTCCCCATTCTTTTATAAATACTCTTGTTTCAAGTCCTACCTCTGATTTTAATCCTAATATTTCACCTGCACATAGAAATTCTTCCATTCCATCAAGCACATCAAAATCAACAATCCCGGATGTTAGAAATCCTTTTTTATAAGACTCCCATGCCACCCTTAGAGGAGACCAGCCTAATAAATTATATGAAAAAAAAGTATGAAAATGCATATTTGTGGCCTGTCTTACCGGTCTTACATGTATCTTACCTGATTTTACTTTTTCGGATAATTCTTTTAAAGCCGATGTTCTTGACTCTAAATTAAAATCATTAAGTTTATTTTCCAGGATTTTTATCTCTGTACAAACCTTTTTCAAGTATATATCCTCTTACCGGATCAGGAACAAGATACCTTATAGAATGACCTTCTCTTATTTTTCTTCTTATCTGTGTTGAAGATATTTCAAGGGGGGTTATTAAAACAACCTTTATCTGACTTGGAACATCTTTAACAGGAAAACCGGGTCTACTGGCAACAACAAACTGAGACATGCGAAATACCTCCTGTATATTTTTCCAGGAAGTCAATTCTCCAAGTGAATCAGAACCTGTTATTAAAAAAAAGCCTGTGCCTTTCCCATACTGCTTGTGTAAATCTCTTAATGTATATACCGAATATGACATCCTTTGTTTTCTTATCTCTATATCACTTACTTCAAATGCATCATTCCCCTGTACAGCAAGACAGACCATCTGAAGTCTGTCATCAGGGTTGATAATGCTTGAACTATTTTTATGAGGCGGCATAAAAGCAGGTATGAATATAACCCTATCAAGTTTTAAGGATTCTTTTGCTTCTTCTGCAAGAACAAGATGCCCGATATGAATTGGATTAAAGGTCCCCCCAAGTATGCCTATTCTCATATACCTACTCTTGATAAGTAACGAGGTGACAGACTCACTAGAGACTGGTAACCGAAAAACCAGTCTCCGAAGCACCAGAGCACCTGTCACCTGTGTTTTATATCTTCCGATACCTCGACACCTATTTTTACCTTATCTGCCCCTCCCCTAATATTATATATTTGTAAGAGGTCATCTCTTCAAGTCCCATAGGTCCTCTGGCGTGAATCTTGTCCGTTGATATACCAATCTCGGCACCCATTCCAAACTGTCCACCATCTGTAAATCTGGTAGAGGAGTTGACATATACACAGGCTGAATCAACTTCTCTTATAAATTTCATTGCATTCGTATAGTTTTCTGTAAGGATTGCATCTGAATGAGAGGACCCGTACCGTCTTATATATTTTATTGCTTCATCAATTGAATCAACTATACGAACGGCAAGTATAAGGTCAAGGAACTCTTTCCCCCAATCACCCTGCACAGCTTTTTTTGCCTTTGGAACAAGACTGCAAGTTTTGTCGCATCCTTTTATTTCTACTCCAGCAGTGAACAGAAGTTCTGAAAGATCCGGCAGAATAACATTTGCAATATCTTTGTGAATCAATACACATTCTACAGCATTACAAACACCGGGTCTTTGGACCTTTGCATTATAGATTATTTTACAAGACTTCTGTATATCTGCTGTTATGTCAACAAATATATTACAAACACCCTTATAATGTTTTATAATAGGTATGCGGGACTTTTGTATAACCTCTTCTATAAGCCCCTCTCCGCCCCTTGGAATAACAAGGTCTATATACCTGTTTTGCTTTAACAATATATCAACTGCTTCTCTGTCAAATGTTCTTACAACCTGTACTGCACTCTCATCTATCCCTGCTTTTTTAAGTCCTTTTCTTAAACTTTCATCAATTGCAATGTTTGTATTTATAGATTCCTTCCCGCCTTTTAATATACAAGCATTCCCACTTTTAAGGCACAGTCCTGCTGCATCACTTGTAACATTCGGCCTTGATTCGTATATTATAAGCACAACTCCTATCGGGACATGCATCTTTCCTATCAACAATCCGTTGGGCATTCTTTTTATATTTTCAATATTACCGACAGGGTCATTAAGTTTTTGTATATCAATAAGTGCGCCACACATTGAATCAATAGTTTTCTTATCCAGTTTAAGTCTCTCAATAAATGCAGGAGGCTTTTTAAGTTTTATACAAGTATTTATATCTTTTTTATTTGCATCTAAAATTTTTGAAGATGATTTTGAAATCTCATCTACTATGAAACATAGTGCAGAATTTTTTTTCTCTGTTGGCAGAATCCCAAGAGCGATAGATGCCTGTTTTGCTTTTTGGACAACATCAAAAACATATTTTTCTATATCCATATCCACCCCTGTTACAAATTCCACACCCAAAGAGTGCCCGAATTTCCAAACAATAATCAATTTTCAAATTTTAAATTACAAACTTTGTCATTTGTCATCCGACATTTGCCATCTGTCATTTGACATTTATTTGAAATTTGTATCTTCGGGCACCCCCTGGGTGTGATGCCTGGTGTTTGAAATTTTAAGGCCTCAGTATTCCCATATTATCCCTGTGTATAATCTCATCGCCAGATGTCCAGCCCAGTATTTGTTCTATCCTGTCTGTTCGTGCTCCTTTTATTTTTTCAATTGCATCCGATGAATAACTAACAATGCCTATTCCTATCTGGCTATTGTTTTTGTCTAATATCTTTACGACTCTACCTGCATCAAACCTGCCTGCTACACTTAATATGCCAGAAGGAAGAAGACTTTTACCCTTTTTGAGCAGTACATCTTTTGCTCCATCATCAATAATTACGGAACCTACCGGATGTGCGCTAAACAAAAGCCATCTTTTTTTTGAACCCTCACACGCAGGTGAAGGAATAAAAAGTGTTCCGACATCTGCTGCTGAAACAACCCTTTGTAATATATCTTTTTCACTTCCATTGGCAATAATAACAGGAATACCAGCGCTTGTTGCAACCTTTGCGGCCTTAATCTTGGTAGTCATACCCCCGACGCTTGTGGCTCTTTTTGTCCCTTTGGCAAAATCCTGTATCTTCTCGTCTATTCTTTCAATAATATTTATTCTCTGTGCATCTTTTTGTTCAGGGTTTTTTGTATATAATCCGTTCACATTTGAAAGTATTATAAGAAGGTCTGCCTCAACAAGTATTGATACAAGAGAAGAAAGCATATCATTATCTCCAAACTTTATCTCATCAACTGCAACCGTGTCATTTTCATTGACAATAGGAACGATATTATACCTTAACAGTGTCCATAATGTATTTCTGGAATTCAAATATCTCTGTCTTGACCTTAAATCCTCTCTTGTGATAAGAACCTGTGCAGAATGAAAGTTTTTGCTGCTGAATATATCTTCATACATTTTCATCATTTTTCCCTGTCCTATGGCAGCACAGGCTTGAAGTTCGGGTAAAGACACCGGCCTTTTTGAAAAACCCAGTGTGTTCATGCCAGCAGCAATTGCTCCTGATGAAACAAGCACAACCTCTTTATTATTGTTTTTAATATCAACTATCTGCTGGACAAATCTTTCAATATAGTCTATTGAAAGCCCTGTCCCTTCTTGTGAAAGTACACTTGTCCCAACCTTTACAACAACTCTTTTTATATTATGAAGATATCTTTTTCTCATAGACTTGTTTTATTCTGTTTTTCAGTTCTTCAATTCCTTCTCCTGTAACACAAGAAATTGGAAGAACATCTGCTATCTTTTTTTTCAATACTTTAAGATTTTCTTCTGATCTTTGTAAATCCATTTTATTTGCAACCGCTATTTGAGGTATTTTATCTAACCCTTTGCCATAGTGTTTTATTTCTCTGTTCAGAATACAGTAGTGGTCAAACGGATTATCACTTATATCAAGAAGGTGGACAAGCATTTTTGTTCTTAATGCATGTCTTAAAAAATCAAGCCCCAATCCCTTTCCTTTGTGTGCTTCTTCAATAATGCCAGGTATCTCTGCTATTGTTAATTGCAAATGGTCTGTGAATCCCATTTTCCCAAGTACAGGAGACAGTGTAGTAAAAGGAAAATCCGCAATCTTCGGTTTTGCATTACTTAATGTTGAAATAAGAGAAGATTTACCGGCATTTGGAAATCCAATAATTCCTATATCCGCTATTAAGTGAAGTTCAAGAATAAGAAACCGTTCAACCCCTTGTTCTCCTTTTGTTGCACATCTCATCCTTGCGTTCCCTGTTCCCCCTCTTCCGCCTTCTGCAACCGTAAGGGCTTGCCCTTCTTCTATAATATCTGCTATAATTTCGTTTGTCTGCACATCTTTTACAACGGTGCCCTGCGGAACCCTTAATACCAGAGGCTCTCCGTTTTTTCCTTTTTTGTTTTTGCTTCCTCCATTTAAGCCCTTCTTTGCACTGTATTGGCTATGGAAAAGAAAGTCAAGAAGTGTCTGAACATTTCTATCTGCAACAAGTGTAACATCCCCGCCTTTTCCGCCGTCTCCTCCATCAGGTTTTCCCTGTCTTAAATATTTATCTCTGTATCTACTGTTACACCCATCCCCGCCTTTTCCGGAAAATATGTGTATCTTTACAACATCAACAAATTTTCTCATTTTAAAACATCCCGTATCTTTAACACCTTTGCTGTATACGAATTTTTACATAATACCACGTCTTCAGGTGTTCCTTCAACAACTATACTTCCTCCTTTATTTGCTGATTCAGGTCCAAGATCAATGATATAGTCTGCTGCTTTTATCACATCTAAATTATGCTCTATAACTATAACAGTATTACCCATTAAGACGAGCCTGTTTATAATATCAAGCAGACTTTGTATATCATAAGAATGAAGCCCTACGGTCGGTTCATCCATAATAATAAGTGTTCTGCCCGTCTGTTTTCTTGACAATTCAGCAGATATTTTTAGTCTCTGCGCCTCTCCTCCTGAAAGTGTCGCGGCACCCTGCCCCAGATGGATGTATCCAAGTCCAACATTTTTTAAAATAGAAAGTTTAAACCTTATACTGGGAATTGCAGAGAATACATTTATTGCCTCATCAACGGTTAAATTTAATACATCGCTTATTGAAAGTCCCTTAAATCTTACACATAGTGTCTGTTCATTATATCTTGTGCCTCTGCAGGTATCACAGGTTACATATACATCGGGCAAGAATTGCATACCAATTCTTTTTACTCCTTTGCCTGTGCATTCTTCGCACCTTCCGCCTTTCACATTAAAACTAAACCTCCCGGATTTAAATCCCCCTGCCCTTGAATCCGGCAATTGACTGAAAAGATTTCTTACACCTGTAAAAAGTCCTGTATATGTGGCTGGATTTGAGCGGGGTGTTTTTCCTATCGGTTTCTGGTCTATGATTTGAACCCTGTCTATATCTTGAAAACCTTTTATCTCTTTGTATCTGCCAGCAGTGCCTCTTTTTAAGCCTAATTTATGACAAACAGCAGGATATAGTGTTTCCATAACAAGTGAACTTTTACCACTGCCGGATACACCGGTTATACAACAAAAAACACTCAATGGAAAATTTGCGGTTATATTCTTTAAATTATTGTGTGTTGCACCTGATAATGTAATAGTTTTATCAAAACTTCTTCTTTTTTCAGGCATCGGTATCTTTTTTGCACCAGATAGATACTGTCCGGTTAAGGAATCTTTAACCATTTTTATCTGTTCAGCCGTACCTGTTGCAACAACATTTCCTCCATATATACCCGCACCAAAACCTAAATCAACAATAAAATCAGCCTTTCTCATTGTATCTTCATCATGTTCTACAACAATTACAGTATTGCCCATATCCCTTAGATTTGACAGCGCAGTTAACAGCATCTTATTATCCCTGTGGTGAAGGCCTATACTGGGTTCATCAAGAATATAGAGAACCCCTATAAGTTGGGAGCCTATCTGTGAGGCAATCCTTATTCTCTGTGCCTCTCCGCCTGCAAGTGTAGTGCCATTTCTTCCCAGTGTTAGATACCCCAGCCCCACATCTTTCAAAAATGAAAGCCTTTTTTGTATCTCTTTTATAATTTGAAAACCTATCAGACGCTCTCTTTTATCAAGTTGTATATGAGAAAGGGTTTTTAACAGTTCTTCAACCGATACTTCACAAATCTCTTTGATATTTTTTCCACCCACATAAATATTTAAAGCGGACGACTTAAGCCGTGCACCCTTACAATCAGGACAAAACTTATATTCTTTTATTTGTTCATTGTTTACCTCTTCCTCAATTGTAAGTCCGGTCCCCTGACAGGCTCTGCAGGCACCATAAGAACTATTAAATGAGAATGTTCTGGGCTCTATTTCGGGAAAACTAAAACCGCATCCAGGGCAAGCATTTAACTGGCTGAATGCAGTCTGATTTTTTATATCTGAAATGGATGCAATATTCACAAGTCCTTCTGATAACCTGATTGCAGTTTGAATACTTGACGAAAGCCTTTGGACAATATAAGTATATGCGGGATTTACGGTCAGTTGGTCAACAACAACAGATATATTATGCAACTTTTTTTTATCAATTTTTGGAATGGGGGTAAGGTCTTTTATACTGCTGTCTACAAATACCTTTGCAAAACCCTGCATTCTTAATTGTTCTAATAAAGCGACATGTTCTCCTTTTCTACCTCTTATCACAGGGGAAAGAACATACACGGGCTCACTTTTAAAATCCTCTAAAATTTTTTCAAGTATGTGCTGATGTGTTTGAAATGTGATAGGTTTTTTACATTCAGGGCAATAAGGGGTACCTATTCTTGCAAAAAGAAGCCTTACATAATCATAAATACCGGATTGTGTGCCGACAGTTGAACGGATACCCCCGAAAGATGTTCTCTGTTCTATTGCAATAGAAGGAGAAAGTCCTGAAATATAATCAACATTTGGTCTTTCAATCTGTTCTATAAACTGTCTGGCATATGTAGAAAGACTCTGTGCATACCTTCTCTGTCCTTCTGCATATATAGTATCAAAGGCAAGGGAAGATTTTCCGGAACCAGAAACACCCGTTATAACAACAAACTTATTTTTAGGAATCTTAACAGATATATCTTTTAAGTTATGCTGTTTTGCACCAATAATAACAATATCACCGTTCTGCATATCTGTAATATTATAACAAAAAAGGCTTCCCAATGCATAACATCGGAAAGCCTTTTTTGCCGCTGAGGGCTCTTAGGTCTATCTCTTTTTTGCCTTCTTTTTTTTCCCACCTCTTACCATCTTTGCCCTTGCAATATCACCCTGCCTATCAATAAAATAAAGGTACCCCTCTTCCTTTTTTATGCCTGTTTTTTCAACCTTCTTTGGGCTTCCTTTCCTTTCGCCGGCTCTTGCCATCTTTACCATCGCAATATCACCGTCTTTATCAAGATAATACATATAACCCGACTCTCTTTTTATACCCACTTTCTGAACTTTCTCTGCCATCTTCTATCACCTCCTTTCAACCTCAAACACATATACTCAATAATAATTTGAAAATGTTGAAAAAATCTTAAAATCTTTCAAGAACCAGATTCCCCGCCACACACTGTCGCTCACCGAGCCCTGTCTGCTGATAGGCAGGGGCGAGTCAAAAAGATACAAATAAGCACCACATCCACAGGGTACCCGAATATCAAATCCCAAAATCCAAATTCCAAATTAAAAGATAACCCCCTCCCCCCTTTTTTTATAAAAGGAGGGTATTTTTCCCTACCTCCTATCTACTACCTACTACCTCCTCTCTTATTCCTGTCACCTGTTGCCAGTTTTATTTATATTATGTTCCAATCTTCACTGTACCCATCAATCCCTGTTGTAGACAGCAGAGGGCCGAAAGTATGGCAAGAAAACTGGTTTTTGGATTTTCCTTTGATGGAATATTTTCTGTTACTGTAAAAATCTTTCCGAAATCTCCTTCAACTTCTATCTGATGTATATTTCTTTTTAAGCCAGGAACCGCTACTATCTTAACCTTTGTTTTATCAGGTCCTAGTCCTGCTGCAAGACTTAGTACAGATGCAACATTTATATTTTCAGGAAAACCCTGTATTGCTTCTCTCACACTACCATTAAATAATATTTTCTTTTCTATAAGGTTGTCAAGAGAAATTTTCATCTTTTCCAAATAGGGAGCGCCTTTAAGCCCTTCAGGGGGCTTTTTTGTAGTAAGTGTTGCAGAATAGATATTTCCAAAACAGCCTGCCTTTATTCCATCAAGCCCGCATATTGCGCCACTTGGAATAAGAAGCACAAGGTTTGCTTTTTTAAAATATTCAATTATTTCCGGATATAAAACAAACGCACCCACGCTCATCACAAGAAGTCCTTTTTTCTCTCTTAAACAAATATCCGCTATCTCTTTTACACAATAAAGGCTTGCAGATTCTATAATAAAATCACTTTTTTTAACAAGATTGGAAATACTATTTGAAATTTCAGGTTTTATGGATGGGAACAATTCAAGAAGTTTTTTAGACTTTTCCAAATCTTTGTCATACAGGCAGGATATATTGATAGAAGAAAATTTTTTGAGAATCTCCTTTGCAAGTGTTTTTCCTATGGCACCACATCCAACTATTCCAATATTTATCATACAAGTCTCTTTTTTATACCATCCGTTTCCGCCCGCCGTCGGGCGGGGAATATCTCTATTCTATACTATCTCCTCGTTATAACAAGAAATTTTTTAAGGATTCCTTGCCGTCTATTACAATCAGGGCATGGAAGTCCTGGTATATCACATACTCTTTCCCCTCATAACCCTGATACCGCCGCGCCACTGATTTCAGATTTGTCTCGAATAGTTCCTGAAGATTTTTATATGACCTTGTATCGGTTATTTTTTCTTTTAAAACAAGCCTTCTTGTATATTCATCTATAACAAAGGATGGTTTTTCAAGAGCGTAAAGAAGAATATCATCTGCTGTTTCATCTCCAATTCCGTTTAAGGATAAAAGTTCTTTTCTCAAAATAGATAACTCCACTTTTGATGCCTCTTCAATGTCTTTATACCTGCTGATAAAAAAATCTGCTGTTCTTTTAAGCCGTTCTGATTTTTGTTGATAAAAACCGGATGGTTTTATAAGAAGTGCAATTTTTACCATACTTGTTATCCGAATTTTTTTAAGAGAAGATACATTTCCCCTTTTTAGGTTTTCAATAGCCATCTGAACATTGTTCCAGTTTGCTCTCTGTGTAAGGATAGATTCTATAATTATCCTCTCCTTTTCTTCTAATGTTTTTGGTCTTTTACACCATAATGACCACTGTCCTTGCGGTTTTCCATATTTTTTTAACAAACTAAAATATATCTTTTCAATTTTGTTCATCTTTAACCCCGCTCTTTTATCCCTTGCTGTGCTTTAGGATAGAGCACTGGTGCACTGGTATTCTGGTGCTCTGATGCTCTCTGCGGTCTTACCTGCACGTTTTTTGCAAATAGATAGCGGGGAAGAATCTTATCAGAACTTATAAACCTGCCTCTTTTTACCATCTCCATTGCATATATTGATAACCCTGTAATACTTGGATACCATAGATTTTCATTTTTGCATATCATAGCAATATCCTGAAAAATTTTTCCATATACAGAAATAGCATCGCCAATAATAAGTTCAGATTTGTTTAAAATCTTTAAAAAATGATCAGCCCTTAAAAGTTTTGGAAGAGTCATTGTTTTTATTTTACCTTTTCCACCTGAATAAAACTTTCGGACATATACAGATTGTTTTTTTGCATCTACTGCAACCCATATATTTCCTTGAAAATACAGCGCGTTGTAAGCAACAGGGCTTAAACTGCACAAAGGTATTATGTTGAAATTTTTTACCAACGAAAGCCCTTTTACAGTGCTTATTCCTACCCTTAATCCTGTAAATGAACCAGGCCCTATACCAATACATATTATATCAATATCTATTATATCAGTTTTAACCCTTGATAAAAGTTCTTGGACCGTAGAAACAAGATTCTGTGAATGCTTGAATCCTTTTATCTGTATTCCTGCAATAATTTTATCATCTTCAAACACAGAGCCTATCAATAAAGCACCGGAGGTATCAACTGCAATTGCTTTCATCCTTTTACCACACCCAATGGACGCATTCTTGCAACTTTTTTGGCAATCCCTGCATTGTGGGCAACATCCACGACCTCATTAACATCCTTATATGCAGATGGCGCCTCTTCTGCAAGGGTTTCTCTTCCGCTTGAAAACACATATATGCCTTTCTGTTCTAACTCTTTTGCAATAGATACGCCTTTTGCCATTTTTATTGCGGCTGCTCTTGAAAGGCACCTTCCTGCACCATGACAGGTGCTGCCAAATGTATTTTCCATTGCACCGATAGTTCCAGCAAGAAGGTATGAGTTTCTTCCCATATCCCCCGGTATTATAACCGGTTGTCCTGCATCTTTATACTTTTGAGGAACATCTATGTGGCCTGACGGAAAGGCTCTTGTTGCGCCTTTTCTATGAACACAAAGTGTTTTTTCTTTCCCATCTATATTATGTTTTTCAAACTTTGCTATGTTATGTGCAATATCATATATGAGATACATACCCAATTTTTCCCATCCTGTTTTAAAAAATTTTTCAAATGTAATTCTAACAAGATGCATAAGACACTGCCTGTTTCCCCAGGCATAGTTTGCGGCACATTTCATTGCAGAAAGATATTCAAGCCCCTCGGGTGATTGGACAGGAGCACATACCAGTTGCCTGTCAGGAATATATATGTTGTATTTAGAAAGGCAGGGCATAAGTTTTCGGACATAGTCCTCACATATCTGGTGCCCAAGTCCCCTTGAACCTGAGTGTATCATTACAACTGCCTGCCCTTTGAATATGCCAAAGGTGAACGCTTTTTGCTCATCATATATTTCTTCTACTTCCTGCACTTCAATAAAATGGTTGCCTGAGCCAAGTGTGCCGGACTGTTTTTTTCCTCTTTCATATGCTCTTTCTGAAACCGCACCCGGGTCCGCACCCTGCATCTGTCCTTTTTCTTCTGTACATTCAAGGTCCTGTTCTATCCCGTAACCCTGTTCAATGGCCCACCTTGCGCCTTTTAAAAGTATCTTTTTTTCTTCCTGTGATGTGACCCTGATATTGCCGCTTGAACCCACACCAGCAGGGATTTTATGATAAAGACTTAAAGTGAGCTCTTTTAATTTAGGTTTGATATCTTCTACCTTTAAATCTGTTCTGACAAGCCGCACGCCGCAGTTTATATCGTAGCCCACGCCTCCGGGGGATACCACACCCTCTTCAGAAGGGTCGGTAGCGGCAACTCCTCCTATGGCAAAACCATACCCCCAGTGTATATCTGGCATGGCAAGTGATGCTTTTACTATCCCCGGCAGTGTTGCAACATTTGCAACCTGTTCAGGTGCAAAATCTTTCTTAATCTGTCCTATAAGATGTTCATTTGCATATATTATGCCATCAACACGCATCTTAGATTTGTATGTCTTTGGAATACGCCATCTGTATTCATCTATTCTTTCAATAGTCCCTGTCCATTCTTTTGACATAGCACACTCTTCTTTAATGTTATGAGCCCGTTGCATAATTCCATAAGAGCAGGCAACTGGGGGATAAATGGGGTCAACTCTATTTTCTTTTTTTAATAATACTACATTGGTTTTTTAGAGAAAATAGAGTTGACCCCATTTATCATTTATACAAAGGTCAATACTTATGATATTAAGAATTATGTTTGCAAGCAAACCCGATACTATATCATCAATTATTATACCCATTGTGCCTTGAATTTTTTGTAATTTTTTAATATAAAACACCTTTGTTATATCAAAAAATCTAAAAAGTAAAAATCCGATACAAAGTATAGGCAATGTTTTCTTAACCGCAAAAAATGTTATGTATATTCCCATTACCTCATCTATAACAATCTGCTTTGGGTCATCTGTTTTTAAATCTTTTAAAGACAAGTCTATTGAAAGAAAACCTATAAAAAATATAAATAAACCTATGATAAAGTAGACTAAAACAGAGATATTTGACAGAGTATATACAAATAAAAGTCCTATTAAACTTGCAAAAGTTCCGGGAGCAAACGGAATATATCCTGCAAAAAATACTGTTGAAAAAAGATGCGCAAGTTTTTTCATCCTATAATTTCTTTATTATTCCACAGGAATTTCCATCCCGACCATAAAGTAATTACAAGAACAATAAACATAAGTATGCTTACGCAGCCTTTAAAAAACCATTCATAACTTTGTAAAAAGCCCTTGACATTATTGTAGTGGACAGAATCCAATAAAAGCCATAACAGTATAAAGAAAATAACTCCCATCTGCCAGGCTGTTTTATGTTTACCTGAAATTTCTGCTGGTATAAGTTTTCCATTGTACGCGGCAAAAACTCTTAAACCAGTTACTAAAAGTTCTCTGAATATTATTACTACAACTACCCAGACCGGAACTATAGAAAGCCTGACAAATGAAATAAATGCTCCAAGTACAAAAATTTTATCTGCCACAGGGTCAAGCAATTTTCCAAAACCGCTGATTGCATTGGTCCTTCTTGCAATAAAACCATCTAAATAATCAGAAATACCCGCTATAATAAAAATACACATAGCAAGAAAATTAAAAAAAAGGGTCTGTTTTAGAACAAACCATATAAAAAAAAATGCACACACAATTCTTAACAAAGTAAGAATATTTGCAAGATTTTTAAACATAATTTATGGAACCTGTTGCAAAAATTTTGATATTACCAGTTCTCTGCCAGTATCTCATAATAAAAACCGTCGTCTGTATTCCATATTCTGTATTCTGTAAAAAACGGGCGACAACATACGGATAGCAGAATACGGGTTCCTTATTCCATCTCATCTGCTATCGTTGTGGGTTCTCCATGTCCTGGCCAAACAATGGTTTGCCCTGATAAAACAAAAAGTTTTTCTCTTATAGAGATTTCTAATTGCTTTTGTGAACCGCCCAGCAGGTCTGTTCTGCCCACCCCTTTCTTAAAAAGTGTATCGCCGCTGAACAGACTTCCTTCTGTATAAAGACACATACTTCCTGGTGTATGTCCAGGCGTGTGTATGCATTTTAAATTTATGCTACCAACACTTATAATATCTTCATCTTCAAGAATCTTAGATGGTTTTCTTGACCGAAAAAATGAACCGAGGAAAGAATATGAAAGGTTTGAATCTGAGTCTGTTAAACACTGCGCATCATCTTTGTGAATCCATACGGGATAATCAAACTCAGGGTTTGCTCCAATATGGTCTATATGTCCATGTGTATTGACAATGGCAATAACGGACAGTTTTAAGTTTAAGACTTGTTTTTTTATTACATCTGCATCTGAGCCCGGGTCAATAATTATTGCCTGTCCTGTTTCTTTATCTGCAACCAAATAACAGTTTGTTCCAAGAGGACCTACACAGATTGTTTTAATGAACAGTTTAGAGACTTTCACATTTTACCTGCCTGTCTCTGTCTGCGAGAGTTCAACAGGTAATATTCTTGCAAAGAACAAACATCTGCAACAGTGTTTCTTGTCTCATATATACCAGAGGCACAAGCCGATGCACCTGCAACTGTTGTAAATGTGGGAATCCCTAATGTCACAGCAAGAGACCTTATCATAGCCTCATGGTTCCTCGGTATTTTACCCGACGGTGTATTTACAACAAGATGTATCTGGTTATTTTTCATCAAATCAAGAACATTGGGTCTTCCTTCCTGAACCTTCCAGATTTCTTGAACAGGTATATTTGCATTTTTTAATACCTTTGCTGTTCCAGCCGTTGAAACAATTTTAAACCCCATATCATAAAATCTTCTTGCAACTGCGGGTATGTCACGTTTGTCTCTGTTGCTTACGCTTATAAATACTGTGCCTGTTGAAGGAATTTTCTGTCCTGCTGCAATTTGTGATTTAAGGAATGCTTTTCCAAAATTTTTATTGATTCCCATCACTTCACCCGTTGAACGCATCTCGGGCCCAAGAAGTATATCAACTCCCCTGAACTTTGTGAACGGGAATACAGTTTCTTTCACGCAAAAATAATCCATTTGTTTTCCTTGGGAAAACCCCGATTCTTTTAATGTTTTGCCTACCATAATTTTTGCTGCAATTTTTGCAAGAGGAATACCTATTGCTTTTGATACAAACGGAACTGTTCTGGATGCCCTCGGATTAACTTCAAGTACATACACCATATCTCCCTTGACTGCAAACTGAACATTCATAAGTCCTTTGATACAGAGCGCCCTTGCCATTACATATGTCGCACCTGTTATTTTATTTATTATCTCATCTGCCAATGTGTGTGGGGGCAAAACCATTGCAGCATCCCCTGAATGAACACCTGCATCTTCAATATGTTCAAGTATACCTCCTATACAGAAATTTTTTCCATCTCCTACCATATCCACATCTACCTCTATTGCATCCTCAAGAAATTTATCTATAAGTACAGGCTTTTCATCAGATACATCAATGGCTTTTTTCATATATTCACGAATCTGTTCATCGTCATACACAATCTCCATAGCCCTTCCGCCAAGAACATAAGAAGGTCTTATCAGAACAGGGTATCCGATTTTTTTTGCAACACGGATTGCCTCAACCAAAGTTGTTGCGGTCTTATTCTCAGGTTGTAGTAGGTTTAATTTATTAAGAAACCTTCTGAATTTTTTTCTATCTTCCGCTATATCTATAGAGTCTGCAGGTGTACCAAGTATGTGGACCTTTGCTTTTGCAAGAGATAATGTAAGGTTCAGGGGCGTTTGTCCTCCAAACTGAACAATCATGCCATCCGGCTTTTCCTTTTCATATATATTCATTACATCTTCAAATGTAAGAGGTTCAAAATAAAGTTTATCGGATATATCATAATCGGTTGAAACCGTTTCAGGGTTTGAATTTACCATTATAATTTCATACCCGAGTTCCTTTAAAGCAAATGATGCATGAACACAGCAATAATCAAATTCTATCCCCTGCCCTATCCTGTTGGGTCCTCCTCCGAGTATCATTATTTTTTTCTTATCCGAAACTCTTACCTCATCCTCTGTCTCATATGTAGAATAATAATAAGGGGTATATGCCTCAAACTCGGCGGCACAGGTATCCACAAGTTTATAAACCGGTTTTATTTTCTGTGACTTTCTTAAGCGTCTTATATTTAATTCACCACTAGAACCAATAATTTTTGCGATCTGTCTGTCACTGAAACCATTTTTTTTGGCAAGAAGCATGTTTTCTCTTGATATAGAATTTTTTAATTTTGTCCCTGTCCGGATTTTAAGGCGTGATATTTTGTTTTCAATGTCTGTTATTTCCTTTATGTTTGCCAAAAACCACCTGTCAATTTTGGAAAGGCTATAAATTTCATCTATTGAAAGTCCAAGGCAGATAGCCTGTTTTATATAAAATATCCTTTCTGCATTAGGGATAGAAAGTTTTTGGCGAACTCTTTCAATATCTGTATCTTCACCCTTTATTTCAAGACCACTTCTTCCTATCTCAAGTCCTCTTAAAGCCTTTTGCAGTGCTTCTTTAAATGTTCTTCCTATCGCCATGGTTTCCCCGACAGATTTCATTTGTGTTGTAAGTGTCTGGTCCGCCAGGGGGAATTTTTCAAATGTGAACCTTGGGACTTTTACAACACAATAATCTATGGTGGGTTCAAAACTGGCAGGGGTGTATCTTGTTATATCATTCGGTATTTCATCAAGCGTATATCCGATAGCAAGTTTGGTAGCAATCTTTGCGATAGGAAATCCTGTTGCTTTTGATGCTAAGGCAGAAGAACGGGAAACCCTTGGATTCATTTCTATAACCACCATTTTTCCATCTTTGGGATCTATTGCAAATTGTATGTTTGAACCTCCTGTATCAACCCCTATCTCTCTTATACAGGCAATTGCTGCATTTCTCATCCTCTGATATTCCTTATCTGTAAGCGTCTGAGCGGGTGCAACAGTAATTGAATCGCCTGTATGAACTCCCATAGGGTCAAAATTTTCTATAGAACATATAATTACAACATTATCATTTTTATCCCTCATTACCTCAAGTTCAAATTCTTTCCAGCCGGCAACGGATTCTTCTATAAGTACTGTGCCATTCATACTAAGAGAAAGCCCAAGGGCTACAACCTGTTCAAACTCATCTATATTATAGGCTATTCCTCCACCTGTTCCTCCGAGAGTAAATGAAGGCCTTATAACAACAGGAAGATTTATCTCTTTAAGTACTTCTCTTGCGGTTTCAATGTTTTTTACATATGAACTTTTGGGCAATTCAAGTCCTATGTTTTTCATTGCTTTCTTGAAAAGGTCTCTGTCTTCTGCTTTTTTTATAGCCTGCAAAGATGCACCTATCATTTTTACATTATATTTTTCAAGCACACCTTTTTCTGCAACCTGAACAGAAACATTTAAAGCGGTCTGCCCCCCGAGTGTTGGAAGAAGTGCATCGGGCATTTCTTTTTCTATTATTTTTTCTACAAACTCCGCAGTGATGGGCTCTATGTATGTTGAGTCTGCAAATTCAGGGTCTGTCATAATGGTTGCAGGATTTGAATTAATAAGAACAACCTTAATACCTTCTTCACGAAGTGCCTTGCAGGCCTGTGTCCCCGAATAATCAAACTCACAAGCCTGCCCTATGATAATAGGGCCTGAGCCGATAAGAAGAACTTTTTTTATATCAGTTTTTTTAGGCATAATTTTATAAATTCATCAAACAGATAATTTGAATCCTGAGGGCCCGGAGAGGCCTCGGGATGATACTGAACAGAAAAAACAGGTAAACTCTTGTGTCTTAATCCTTCTGATGTTTTATCATTAAGATTTATATGTGTAAGTTCCACATCATTATCTTTAATAGACTGTGTATCAACCGCAAAACCATGATTTTGACTTGTGATTTCAACTTTTCCTGTTTTAAGGTTCATCACAGGCTGATTTGCCCCCCTGTGTCCAAATTTTAGTTTATATGTTTTTCCGCCAAACGCAAGCCCAAGTATCTGATGGCCAAGACAAATGCCAAATATCGGAACTTTACCCACCAGATTCTTTACAGTCTCTACCACATATGGAATAGCCGCAGGATCTCCGGGGCCATTTGAAAGTAAAACACCATCCGGATTTTTATCTTGAATTTGTTTATAATCGGTAGAAGCTGGAACAACAATGGTATGGCATCCTCTTGTTACAAGCAGTCTCAAAATATTTCTTTTTGTACCGCAGTCAAGCACAACCACTGTAAGTTTTTTTTCAAAAGATTTTACAATAGGACCTCCTATATCACAAACTGGCTCTTCCCAGGTGTAAGGCTTCTGACAGGTTACTTCTTGGACAAGGTCTATTCCCACAATACCAGGGCTTTTTTTAGCCTTTTCAATAAGGCTTTTTCTGTTCAGGTCTATTGTTGAGATAACCCCTTTTTTTGAGCCTGAACGGCGCAAGTGTATGGTAAGTTCCCTCGTATCTATTCCCTGTATCCCAAGAACCTTATTTTCAACAAAATACTCCTGTAATGTTTTTTCCTGTCTAAAGTTTGAAG
This sequence comes from bacterium Unc6, assembly GCA_013626165.1. NCBI lineage: Bacteria > Pseudomonadati > Candidatus Omnitrophota > Candidatus Velesiimonas > Candidatus Velesiimonas alkalicola. The sequence continues at coordinate 80,809 of NDHX01000004.1, read as the reverse complement.
ACAGCAGAGAAAGTTCTTTTATTATAAAGCCTTGGACCTGCGGCTTTTCCGATTCTACATCAATTGAATTAACACCGTAATTACCGATAAGAGGATAGGTCATACAGACTATCTGACCATAATAGGAGGGATCTGTAAGAATTTCCTGATAACCTGTGATGCTTGTATTAAAAACTACTTCTCCGTAGGCTTCACCTTCACATCCAAAAGATAAACCTTCAAAAGTCTTACCCGATTCAAGTGCAAGTATTGCATTCTTTGGCATTCTACAAATACTATTTTATTATGTATTTTTAAAAAGGCAAGGGGATTTGAGTGTTGTATGGGAATGGGAACAGACATCGGTATAAACTGGTGTTCTGGTGCATTGGTGTCTGGTGCCCTGGTGTCTGGCGCACTGGTGCTCTGGTGCTCAGGTGCACTGGTGCCCTGGTGTCTGGTGCACTGGTGTCTGTTCTATTGGAATTATACAACAGACTCTTTATAATATTTGTCAAGACACTCTATCCTGATGCGCTTTAATTCTCCCTTGGGAAGTTTGTTTAAAATTTTCCATCCTGTATCAAGTGTCTTACTTATGGTTCTTTCTTCATCTTGCCCTTGTCGGATAAATTTTTCTTCAAATTCGTCCGCAAAAGAAGAGTACAGTTTGTCTATATCTGAAAGCGCAGATTCGCCGAGTATGATCGCAAGCTCTTTTGCCTCTTTGCCTCTTGCATAGCATGCAAATAGTTGGTTGGCAACATCCGGATGGTCCTCTCTTGTCTTTTCCTTTCCTATGCCCTTGTCTCTTAATCTGGAAAGACTGGGAAGCACATCTATGGGCGGATATACACCTTTTCTGTGAAGAGAACGGCTTACCATAATCTGTCCTTCTGTGATGTAACCTGTAAGATCGGGTATGGGATGTGTCTTGTCATCATCAGGCATTGTAAGAACAGGGATAAGTGTTATTGAACCTTTTTTTTCCTTTAAACGCCCCGCTCTTTCATACAGTGTGGCAAGGTCTGTATAAAGATAGCCCGGATACCCCCTCCTTCCCGGTATCTCCTTTCTTGCAGCAGACACTTCTCTTAGTGCTTCACAATAAAATGTGATGTCTGTAAGTATTACAAGAACATGCATATCAAGTTCAAATGCTAAATATTCAGCGGTCGTTAATGCCATCCGAGGGGTTGAAATCCTTTCTATGGCCGGCTCATCTGCAAGATTTATAAAAAGAACAGCCCTTTCTATGGCACCTGTTCGGTTAAAGTCTGATATAAAAAACTCTGCTTCTTCAAATGTTATACCTATTGCACCGAATACAACTGCAAAGCTTCCCTGTTCATCTAAAACTTTTGATTGTCTTGCAACCTGAGCGGCAATATTGGAATGCGGCAACCCTGAACCTGAGAATATCGGAAGTTTCTGTCCTCTTACAAGTGTATTAAGTCCGTCTATTGCAGAGATTCCGGTTTGTATAAATTCTGAAGGATAATCCCGCGACCGAGGATTTATAGGATTCCCATTTATATCAGCCCGCCTGTCTGGTATAGGACTTTTTCCTTTATCCTTAGGTCTTCCCATACCGTCAAATATTCTTCCAACAATATCAGCAGAGACACCAAATGTTATACCTTTTCCTAAAAATCTTATCCTGCTCGTTCCAATGTCCATTCCTCTTGTTCCTTCAAAAACCTGAACAAGAGCCTTATCATAACTAACCTCCAACACTTTCCCTGTTCTTATCTGAGCATCAGGAAGAATAAAATTTGCAATCTCCCCGTATTTTACTCCTTCAACACCCTCTATCAAGACCAGTGGGCCTACAATCTCTGAGATACTTATGTATTCCTTTAACAGTGGATCAGACATTTTAACTCACCTTCCTGCCTTTTAGAGCACCAGACACCAGGGCACCAGGGCACCAGGGCACCAGAGCACCAGGGCACCAGGGCACCAGAGCACCAGAGCACCAGACACCAGTGCGCCAGACACCAGAACACCAGTTCTATGAGTAATTATGCAATGCGCTCTTTAAGTACTACAATGTCAAATCTTTTGTTGCCCTGGTGCTCTGGTGCTCTGGTGCGCTGGTGCACCTTTTTAAGTACTACAATGTCAAATCTTTTGTTGCCTGCCATACACCGTGAATATTGCAACCTGCAATTACTTTTAACATTCCAGGATATTTTGGTATTATCTCAAATATTACTTTCGGATTTATTCTGGAAGGGGACATATCAACTCTTGCGATAAAAACATCGTTCTGGTAGAGTTCTATGAATCCTATAAAGTGATTTATCTCGTTTGGATGCGAAGCCAGCCTACCTACTTCAATGATAACTGTTATAGGTTGTTCCGGTTTTATAAAATCAGGCGCTGTTATAACAGGTGTATGTTTTTTTTCAATATCAGTCAGATTTTTAGGGTCTGATATTTGATTTATCTGCGATAAAAGGTCTGTCATATTTTTCTTCCTTTTCTTATAGAGTCCTTATCATTGTTTGAATCCCTCTTCTTATAAGCATAACAGCAATTGATGCAAGAAAAAGACTGGCTATTTTTGATATTGCTCTTACCCCGCTCTTACCTAAAAATCTTATTATTGTGCTTGAAGATAGAAATACAAACCCTGCAAAAAAGATATTTAAAAGCACTGCAACCAATGTAGCAACATAACCATACACATCTATACAAAGAAGCACTGTTGTTAAAACAGCAGGGCCCACGATAAGAGGCACACCTATGGGCACAACACCCAACCCGGTACCACTGGTGGTGCCTGGTTGGATATCGGTTATATGCCTGTTTCTTTCATCTGTCTTAAGTAGATCCCTCATAGCAAAGATAAAAAGAACCGCTCCTCCTGCAACCATAAAATCTGAAATTGTTATTCTGAGAAAACTCAAAAGGATTTTCCCTGCAAAAAGAAATCCTAATGCTACCACAAGTGCAGTAAGAACAGAGTTCTTGAGAAGTTCCTTTCTCTGTTGAGATGACAACCCTTCTGTAAGTCCAATGTATATTGGAAGCACCCCGATGGCATCAACCGCTACGAACACAGAAATTGAAGCAAGCATTATATCTTTTATAAGAGGCATATTCAAATAAATTTAGCAATCATATCTCCGACTTCTGTTGTTGAATATCCCATTTTTCCTGCTGCAAGACTTTTTAATTTTTCTCTCACGACTTTTATTACAGAGTTTTCTATTGCCTGTGCAGATTGGATTTCTCCTAAATTTTCAAGCATCATACCAGCTGCACATATTGCAGCAAGCGGATTTATAATATTTTTACCGGTATATTTTGGCGCAGAACCACCTATAGGTTCAAACATAGATATACCTTTAGGGTTTATATTGCCGCCGGCTGCGATACCCATCCCACCCTGAATCATAGCACCAAGGTCAGTTATAATGTCTCCAAACATATTCTCTGTTACAATCACATCAAACCACTCGGGATTTTTCACAAGCCACATTGCTGTGGCATCCACATGTGCATAGTCTGTTTTTATATCGGGATAATTTTTTTCTCCAACCTCATTAAATGCCCTCCACCAGGTATCATGAACAAAGGTTAAAACATTTGTTTTTGCAACAAGATGAACCTTGCCCTTGAAACCCTGCTTTTTCTCATCATCAGAGAGCCCCTGCCACATCTTCTTTAAATGCCTTGCCTTGCAAACCTCAAAAGCATATCTTATGGCTCTTTCTGCCCCAAACCTTGTTGTGCAATGAACCTGTGTTGATACCTCCTGTTGCGTTCCCTTATATTGAACTCCACCCATTCCTGTATATAGTCCCTCTGTGTTTTCTCTTACAACAATAAAATCTATGTCTTTCGGAGTTTTGTCTTTTAGAGGCGTAAATCTCTCATCATACAGTTTTACGGGTCTTATGTTTATATACTGGTCCAATTCAAATCTTATTTTTAATAGTATGCCCCTTTCAAGTATGCCGGGCCTTACATCAGGATGTCCTATGGCACCTAAATATATTGCATCTGTTTTTTTTAAGTCATCAATTGCAGAAGACGCAAACGCCTCCCCTGTTTTTAGATATCTTTCCCCACCAAAATCATATTCTATATAATTTAGATTAAATCCGAACCTTGAACAGACAGCATCCAGAACCTTTTTACCTTCCCGTACAACCTCAGGTCCTGTCCCATCTCCCCCTATAACAGCAATATTGTATATTTTATCCGCCATCCATTCCCCTATCTACTACCTACTACCTACTACCTACTGTCTTCTAATCCTTTTACAAGATATGTTTTATATAAAGATTGTTTTTTTATTTTTTTTAAGATTTTTAATGCCTGTTGTTTGTTATTGCATATGGTGAACAAACAACTACCGCTTCCTGTTATGGATACATTAGAAATTTGAAGTTTAAAATAATTATATGCATTATATATTATCCTATTGGTATGGATATAGAATAAAAAGTCATTCCCCATTAATCTACAGATACTCTTAAAATCTCCATTAGAAACCGCACTAGAAATATCAGACAAATTTCCTCTTATATGAACCTTCTTTTTTTGTTTATCCCATTCTTGAAATATTTTTTTTGTAGAAATATTTATCCCCGGATCAAGCAAGATATACCATATACTACAACCAGCTTTTATGGGTGTCAATATATCGCCTGTGCCTGTTGCTTGAGCACAGGTATAACCTGTTATAAAAAAAGGAACATCAGCACCTAATTTTTTTGCTATACCTATCAGTTCTTTTCTATCTATTTTTAAGCCCCAAAGAGTATTTAAACCCAAAAGAACAGATGCCGCATCTGATGAACCGCCCCCCAATCCTCTTCCGACTGGAATACTTTTATGAAGATGGATATGAACACCTTTTTGGACATTATTCCACTTTTTTAAAATCCTTGCAGCCTTTACAACAATATTTGAAGAAAGTCCGGGACACTTAATACCTGAACTTGTAAAATCTATCCCTTTCTGTATTCGTTTTAAGGTAATTATATCAAACAATCCTATTGAATGGAAAACTGTTTGAAGGTTATAATAACTGTTTTTTCTTTTATTTCTAATTTTTAAAAAAAGGTTTATCTTTGCCGGTGCAAAAATTTTTATTTTCATTTTGCATAATCATACCACCAAAGTAGAACATTGTCAATTTTCTGGAATATACTACTTTTTATTTGTTTTTTTTGAGGGTGGGGTGTTCTGGTGCACTGGTGCGCTGGTGCACTGGTGCTCTGGTTATGCAACAGGCTCTTTAGACTTAACAGATTGGGTAAGTGTTTTTATTTCGTCCCTGATCCTTGCTGCTTCTTCAAACTGTTCTGTCTGGATTGCAGTTTCTAACCTTTCTTTTAACATTGCTATCTGATTTTCTATGGTTTGTGTGGGAACAACACCCCCTGAGGGTGCCTTGCCCCTATGCTGGTCTGCCCCATGTATTTTTTTTAATAATGGACTGAGTATTTTTTGAAATGTCTCATAACATTTGGAACATCCAAGCATACCTTTTTTTCTAAAATCTTCCTGCGTAAGATGACATATCTGACATTTTATTAAGACACCTTCTTTTTTTTCAAAAGTTTTTTCAATATCCAGAAGTCCTGCAAGAAGTGTAGCAAGTGCCTCTGATGTAATATTTTTTTTTGCCGCACAGTTCTGACACAGATGCTGTTCTTTGGGCTTGTCATTTATTATTTCAGTAACATGAACTGTTGCAGTTTTTTTCCCGCATACCTGACAAAACATTATTTCTCCTATATTATCTGTCCATCTTTCAGATGAAAAATCTTTTTTGCTTTTTTAGCAAGGGAATCTTCGTGCGTAACAAATATTATTGTCGTATTATATCTTATGTTTAAGTCTTCAAGCAATGTCCAGACAACCTGTGCGGCATCTGCATGAAGATTCCCTGTCGGTTCATCGCATAAAAGTACAGGCGGATTATTTATTATTGCCCTTGCTATTGCAACTCTCTGTTGTTCTCCTCCTGAAAGTTCAGATGGTCTGTGTCTGCGCCTTTCTGAAAGCCCTACGTATCTGATAACTTCTTCTGCCTTCTTAAAAGCAAACTCTTTTTTTTCACCATTTATGACACAGGGCATTGCAACATTTTCAAGTGCTGTAAATTCAGGAAGAAGATGATAAAACTGAAATACAAAACCCAAACTGCTGTTTCTTATTTTTGATATTTGTTTTTCACCTATCCGATACAGGTTTTCATTGTTTAAAAAAACCTCACCTTGCGTCGGACAATCAAGACCTCCCATTATATGAAGAAGTGTTGACTTGCCCGAGCCTGAGGGCCCTGTTATACAAACCATATCCGCTTTTATTATATTAAGTGTTATACCTTTTAAGACCTCTAAATTCTCATCACCTGTTTTGTATATTTTTTTTACACCCCTTACAGAGATAATATTATTCATATCTTAGTGTTTCCACAGGATTAAGCCGGGCTGCCTGATGGGCCGGATAAAGCGTTGCAAGAAAGCTTATCATTAAGGCACAGACTATTATCAAAAAAATATCTTGAAAAGTCATCTGAACTGGTAATTTTTCAAAATAGTATATATCGCCCGGAAGTTTGATAATATTTGTTGTTTTTATTAGAAGACACATACCTATACCGGATAAAGAACCTAAGGCTGTGCCAATTGTCCCTATAAAAAGTCCGTAGGATGTAAATATGAGTTTTATGGAAGCATTTGCCGCACCTATTGCTTTAAGTATCCCGATATCACGAACCTTTTCCATAACAGTCATAATAAGTGTACTTAATATACCAAAACAGGCAACAACTATCATAAGTGTAAGTATGATAAACATTGTTATTCTTTCTAACCTTAATGCTGAAAATAATGCCTTATTTGATTCTATCCAGGTTCTTGCATAATATGGAAAACCAAGCCTGTGCTCTATTTCTGTTTTTACTTTTCCTGCTCTGTATATATCACCTACCTTTATGCTAATACCTGAAACTGTATTGCCAGTAATAAAAAACTCTTGCGCATCTTTTATATCAATGAACATTATACCAATATCATATTCATACATTCCGCTTGAAAATATTCCTCTAACCTTAACATCATATTCACTACCATCAGCAGGAGATATAATAGTAATGTGATCCCCAACCGTAACACCTAACACTGATGCCATCTGTTCGCCGATTATAACATTCCAGGATGAAAGATAAAGTGTGCCATGTTTTAGATAATCTTTTATTTTTGTTACCTCTATTTCTGTGTCTATATTTATCCCTTTTAGGATACACCCCAGTACCTTATTCTTTGACCTTACCATTGCCTGACCTATGATATATGGGGATGCGGCTTTAACATCTTTTATAGTTTTTATCTTTTCCAGTATTTTCTCATAATCTTCAATACCACCCTGTTTCTCTACCACTATGCTTGCATTCATCCCGATGATTTTTCTTTTTAATTCGGTACTAAAACCCCGCATCACTCCTATTACAACTATCAACGCCATTACCCCTATGGCAACACCGAATATTGAAAAAACACTGATAAGAGAAACAAATTTTTCAAGTCTTTTTGCTTTTAGATACCTGTAACTTATCCAGTACTCATATCTCATATTTCTTGTTTCTTTAACTGCGGGAAAAGAATCACCTCCCTTATAGAGTCTTTTCCGCAGAGCAACATAATAAGCCTATCAATTCCTATACCAAGTCCTCCTGCAGGCGGCATACCATACTCAAGGGCATTGATAAAATCCTCATCCATAAAATGCGCATCAGCGTCTCCTTTCTCTTTTGCCTGAATCTGTTCCTCAAATCTTTTTTTCTGGTCCACCGGGTCATTCAGTTCAGAGAATGCATTTGCAACCTCAAGCCCTCCTATAAACAACTGGAACCTCTCAACAAGGACAGGGTTATCCTGTTTTCTTTTAGCAAAAGGCGAAAGCTCTACCGGATAGTCCACAAAAAATGTAGGCTGAATAAGTGTAGGTCCCACACATTTTTTTAAAAGCTCGTCTAATATCTTCGCCCTTGTCAGTGTATGTGATACATCAACCCTTATTTTTTTTGCAACCTCTCTTAGTTCTTGTTCTTTTTTCTTAGATAAATCTTCTCCTGCAACACAGTTTAATGTATCAAAAAAATCTAATCTTTTCCATTGCCCTGATAAAATGATTTTTTTACCTTCATATTCAATCTCTTCTGCCCCCAGTACATTTTTTGAAGCAAATTTTATAATACCTTCACAAAGACTCATCATATCGCCATAATCAGAGTATGCCTGATACGCTTCAAGCATTGTGAACTCAGGATTATGCTTTGTGGATATACCTTCATTCCTGAAATTTTTACCTATCTCAAAAACTTTTTCAAACCCTGCAATAAGAAGTCTTTTTAAGTATAGCTCGGGTGCAATTCTTAGGTATAGATCCGTCCCGAGTGCATTATGATGCGTAATAAACGGCTTTGCAATGGCACCACCGGGTATGCTCTGTAATACAGGAGTTTCAACCTCAATAAAACCTTGTTTCTCCAAGTACTGCCTGATGGATGATACTATTTTTGACCTTTTTTCAAATATGCAACGAACCTCATTATTCATTATAATATCAAGAAATCTCTGTCTGTATCTTATTTCAGTATCTTTTAATCCATGCCACTTTTCAGGCAATACCTTCAATGATTTTGAAAGAATCTTAAACCTTTCTATAACAACCGTAACCTGTCCTGTTCTTGTCTTAAAAAGTTTTCCTTCTACACCTATAATATCTCCGATATCTAAACCTTTAAAAGTTTCAAATTCATTTTCGCCCAATATATCTATCTTTGCATAGACCTGAATCCTGCCCGTTAAATCCTTGATATCTGCAAATACGCTTTTCCCATGGGCTCTTACTGACATAAGTCTTCCTGCAAGGCTTACCTGTAATTCTTCAGTAAATTTTTGCTCTGCTTCACAACAGGATAGACTTTTCTTAAACCCCCCTGAATAAGGTGAGATACCTTTTTGTCTTAATGCTTCTGTCTTTTTTAGCCTCTTTTCAAATAAAATATTTTCCACAATCTCTTCACCACTGTTACGGCAGGTGTAGCGCGCCTTCAAGGCTTGCATATGCTGCTTCCTGAATTGCCTCTGAGAATGTTGGATGGGCATGGATTGTATTTGCAATATCTTTCACAGTTGCCTGCATCCGGATTGCAAGTGAGACCTCGGCAATAAGTTCTGTTGCACAAGGGCCTATAATCTGACAACCGAGAACCTCTCTGGTTTTTTTATCAAATACAATTTTAACAAAACCCTGTGTCTGTGAAGAAGCAACCGCTCTGCCGAGTGCCTGAAACGGAAACTTTGAAGATTCTGCATCTATACCCGAAGAAGTCGCCTGCTCTTCTGTAAGTCCTACACTTGAAATTTCAGGGAATGTAAATATGCAGTTAGGCACAACGCTATAATCCATCCTTCCATCCTTACCCACTGCATTTTCAACAGCAACAATCCCTTCCATCGATGCGGTATGAGCAAGATACCTTTTCCCCGCAAGGTCTCCTATTGCAAATATTGTTGAAACATTTGTTCTCATATACTCATCAACTACCGGTCCTGATTTTTCTGTTTTAATTCCCATCTCTTCAATACCTATATTTTCAGAATTGGGCCTTCTCCCTATGCATACGAGAACCTTTTCTGCTATTATGTCCCCACCTTCAAGATTAACGATTGTTTCATCTTTATTTTTAACGGAGGCGGAAATCACTTTTGTACTTAGATGTACCTCTACAGTTCTTTTTTTCAAAAAAGTAAGAAATGTTTTTGATACCTCAATATCCTCCGTAGGAAGCGCCCTGTCTGTCATCTCAATCATATGAACCTTTGATCCCATCTGTGAATAAAAGCAAGCCATCTCGCAACCTATTACACCGCCTCCTATAATAACAAGGGATTTTGGTATTGAAGCGGTATTTAAAATATCTGTGCTTGTAAGTATATTTTTACCGTCTGTCTCAATGCCGGGGCAAGCCAAAGATTCGGAACCCGTTGCAAGAATTATAAACTTAGAAGATATTTTTTCTTCTTCGTTCACAAGCACCTGTGAGGCAGATACAACCTTACCCACACCTTTTATCACATCTATCTTTTTTGCTTTTAAAAGAGATTCTATCCCTTTTCTTAATTGCTGGATAATTTTTTCTTTTCTTTCAAATATTAAAGGGACATCAGGGGTTATATTCTGCACCTTTATACCCAACGAGCCCGCATTCTGTATGTAATAAAATAACTCTGCACTTTTTAATAGTGCTTTTGTTGGGATACATCCTCTGTTAAGACAGGTTCCACCTAAATGCTCTTTTTCTATAACACAAACCCTCCCCCCAAGCTGTGTCGCTCTTATTGCTGCAATATATCCTCCAGGGCCGGCACCGATTATTGTAATATCATATTTTTTCATAATTTAAGTGTATCTTTATAGTACCAGAAATTTATCTTCTCCTTGTCAACAGGGTTTATTTTTTCAAAAGCTACCGCCACAACAAACATATTGGTATATCTATCGGTCCTTATGACTTTTCCTGTTACCTGTATGGGTTTTTTATAACCGGGCATAAAAATTTTTATCTCAATAATAGAACCTTCTCTGATAGGCTTGTTGTTTTCAAAAGAAAGCCCTGTTGAACTTAAATCTGTTGTGACCGCATCCTTAAAACCAATATCCAAGACCACCCCTTTTACATAATACTGTATGGGTAGCCTGGTACTGAATCTTGCAGACTTTCTATCCATCGGTCTTCCTTTTATAGGTTTGAGAGGGTTGGCCATCTTCTTTTTAATGGGGTGGGTGACGGGATTTGAACCCGCGACAACAGGAGCCACAGTCCAGTGCTCTATCCAACTGAGCTACACCCACCATTTTTTGTTTCTGCCTACCGCAAAGCAGAACTGTTGTTTTCTGGTGCGCCTGGCGTGACTTGAACACGCGGCCCACTGCTTAGAAGGCAGTTGCTCTATCCAACTGAGCTACAGGCGCGACGAGCTTTGTCCGTTGCTGGTCGGGGCGGGCCGATTCGAACGGCCGACCCTCTGCTCCCAAAGCAGATGCTCTAAACCAAGCTGAGCCACGCCCCGAAAATTAAATTACCAATCTTCAAGCAGGCGGTTTCTTATTTTTATTGAAAGGTCTTGTATCGCACTATTCAGCGCAGAAATGTCTGTTGTAGCACCTGCAAAGGTACTTCCTAATCGGTTGCTTATATTTTCAGTCCACAGTGTTTCACCTAATTTTGTTCTAATAGCAACCTGTGTTGTGATATGTATTCTTGATTCTCTTATGGTTCCATCTGGATTGTATCTGAGGGCCTCTCTGTTAAACGAAAGAACAGATCCGGTCATTATAACATCAGCCTGATCTTTTTTTACAAGCCTCAGCCTTCCATCTCTTTTTAAAACATCTTCAATGTTTTTTGTAACAAGCACCTCAATACCTGCAATGGATGTTCTGTGGTGTCTTATGTTGGTTCTTTCAGATGTAATATCTATACTGTTTGTAAATGGTTCTATGTATATGGTTTTGAAATCAGGGGCAACCCCTGGCCTTGTGGTATATCCACACCCATAGATAAATAAAACAAATATAAATAAAAACCTTTTCATTGTTCCCAGCCTGTTTCCCCCAGGGATTTTCCCGAAAGGAATATTTCTGTCATTCTTTGTTTTGCTTTTTCTGCAATGTTTGTATCAGCATAATTTTTTAGTATCTGCTTATAGTATATTTTTGCACCATTAACAGAGCGTCTCTTTTCATAAAATTGTGCAATTAAATAAAGACTTTCAGCCTTTTTTTCTTTTAATGCAGTAAGAGATTGTTGAGCCTTTTCCACGATCTCCGGTTGAGAGCCTAATTTTAAAATCTCTTCGAACTCTCGTATCGCTTTTTTGGTTGATGTCTGGTCATACTTTGGCCTTAACGAAGCCATCTGTGAACTTTTTGCAATCTGTATCCTTGCTTCGCCTGCAAGTGGACTCTCCGGATAATTGTCAATAACTTTAAGAAAGGCCTCTCCACTTTCAGCAAACCTTCTAGCCCTGCTATATGCAACCCCTAAATTAAACTGTGCCTTTGCTCCATATGGTCCAAATGGCGCATTTTTCACTACTTTTTCAAATATCTGTATTGTCTCATCTGCTGACGGAAATATTTCTAATCCTAATCTTTTTATTTTTTTTCCTTCAAGAAACATTTCACCTATCTTGAAACTCCTTTCTATTGCAACCGGCACAGACTTACTATATGGATATTTTTCTATCATTTTTTGGTATGCCTTAAATGCCTGCCAGTAATTACCTAAACCTTCCTGGGATTTTCCTTCATAAAGCCCAGACTGGCTTGCATACATTGAATCAGGATAAATCCTGTAAAGTTTCCTAAATTCTGATAGTGCTCTTTTATAATCCCCTGCTTTATAAAGCTCCATAGCCCATTCAAACTGCTCTTTTGGCGAATCTTTTACAGCATACTTAGGATTTATAAACCTGCCTGTTTCAGGTGTCCATATCCAGAAAGAATGGCAAACACCTGCAAGTGTGAGTACAAATACAATAAACATAAATAATTTTTTCATATCTTACCTACCTTCATTCCCTCTATAAAGTTCAAAAATCACCCGAGTAAGTATTCACTTAAGTCCGTCATTGCGAGAAGCGACAGCGACGTGGCAATCTCATGAGATTGCTTCGGTCACCTTTCGTTCCCTCGCAATGACAACGGTGTTCACTGAGCATTTACTCACCCAACTCAGTCTGCGGAATATTGAAATGTTTTTTTGTCGCCTTATCGCCAGTTTTTTATCGCCTAATTGGCAGGCACTATTCTACCAAACCCTCGTATCTGTGTCAATCCGAATCGCTTATCATAAGGTAATGGGGGCACTTTACTTGTCCCGACAATTTGGGGCGGCAGTCGCAAGTAAAGACAGGGAAATAGCCTGTTTTACAAGAGTGTCTGCCAATTTTTTTTCTTCCACATTATACAGAGGCTTTCCTTTCACAAATAAAAGCCCTTTGCCTTTGCCCCCTGCTATGCCTACATCAGCATTTTTTGCTTCACCAGGACCGTTCACAACACATCCCATAACTGCAACTGTGAGACTTAAAATACCGGGATAATTATTGGATATATTAGATAATTTTGAATAAACCTGTTTTGCAATTCTTGGAACATCTATTGTACATCTTCCACAGGTCGGACAGGCAATAACCTCCGGGAAAAATCTCCTTATTCTCAGTGCCTGTAATATATACTTCCCTGTGCTTACCTCTTCAACAGGATTTCCTGAAAAAGATACTCTTATAGTATCTCCTATTCCATCTAAAAGCAGTGAGCCAATACCGATAGATGATTTTACAATTGATTCTGTTCCAAAACCTGTTGCGGTTATTCCTAAATGGAAAGGAATATCTGTTTTTTTTGCAAGTTCTCTATATGAAGCAACAGTCTGCTGAACATCTGAACATTTAAGTGAAACAATGATATTACACACACCAGCCTTTTGTAAGATATCTATGTAGTTTAGTGCAGATCTTACCATCTTTCCCGAAAGTGTGCCTGCGCAGACGGGAAGAGAACCTGAATTAAGTCCAACTCTTACTGGAATATTTTTTTCAGCCACTTGTTTTGCAACTGCAATAATTTGAGATTTTCTATATATGTTTCCTGGATTTAGTCTTATCCCCTGAACACCGGCCTGTATACAAAGTATTGCAATATTCCAGTTAAAATGTATGTCAGCCTCAATAGGAAGAACGCTCTTGGGTATAGCCTTTTTAAGATAAGAAACAGATTCAATATCAGGGACAGCAATCCTTACTATTTCGCAACCTTTTTTTTTAAGCAATTTAATCTGTCTTAATGTTGATGGAACATCTGATAATTCGGTCCTTGTCATAGACTGAATACTTACAGGAGAATTACCTCCTACTGCAACATCCCCGTAGAATATTTTCCTTGTTTTCCTTCTCATTTTTTTATCAAAAATTCAAATAGCCTTTGCCCCCAGAATCTCCATACATCTGCTGCTGTTGCAATGAACATTAAAAATATTATAAATGCAAACCCTATCCTTGTTACAATTTCATATGCCCTCGGACTTAAGGGGCGATTTATTGCCTTTTCAAAAAGATACACTATGGTATGACCTCCGTCTGTAATACCGGGTATGGGAAACATATTTATTACTGCAAGTGCAATACTTATTATTGCCATAATAAAAAAGAATGCTGCAAAACCGGCTCTTGATGCCCTTGCAGTAACCTCTGCAATCATAAGAGGCCCTCCTATTGCTTTGAAAACTTTATCCTCACCCGTAATAATCCTGAATAAGCCTTTTAGTGTAAGTGTGCTCCAGAAATAAGCCTGACGTGTGCCTTCTTTTAAGCTTCCCAATAAATTAAAATGTTGTATCTGCGGCGCAATACCTATAAAAAATATCTCCTGTTCCTTCCCAAACATATCAGGAACCTTATCAAGAACAGGTGTAACCTGTAAGAAGATGTCCCTGCCATCTCTTGCTATTTTTAAGTTCAATTCTTCGCCTTTAGAATTTCTTATGACAGATGTCATATCATTCCAGGATTTAATATTTTTTTCATCTATCTGGACTATAATATCCTTTTGTTTTATACCCGAGATAGATGCGGGTTTTCCCTCAATTGCTTCTCCTACTATGGGTCTTGTATCAGGAACGCCTGTATAAAATGCAATGTTTGAAAACAAAAATACTGCAAGAACCATATTCATAGATGAGCCTGCAACAAGTATCAAAATTTTTACCCACAATGGCTTTGCAAGAAACTCATTGTAATTGGGCACTGATTGAGTTCTTGTTTCACCGCCTGCAAGTTTTACAAACCCTCCGTACGGTATAAGCCGTATTGAATATTCAATATTATTTTTTTTATACACAAAGAGCCTTTTACCAAACCCTATTGAAAACTCATCTACCTTTACCTTCAACAGCCTTGCCGTCCAAAAATGCCCCAACTCATGTATAAAAATAAGAATACCGAGCATAAAAATAACCGCTATGCCATAGTGTAAAAATATGTCCAATACTGCATTCATTTTTCTCTCCTATACTGCATTGAAAACAAAATAAGGATTGCATTGATTACACAGATTTTTAAATCCGATTACACAGATTTCGACAGCAATCTTTATCTGTGTAATCTAAACTAATCTGTGTAATCATACCTTTATTTATTTGACAGAGCACCATAGAATATAAAAAAATGTCAAATACTCGTATTTCGTATACCGTATTACGTCGCCTATCACCTGTATTTCGTTTTTTTAACGATATACGGAATACGATATACGGCTTTCAGCTGTCACCAGTTGCCAGAGGAGATGGAGTTTGCTTCTCTTTTTGCCCACTCTGCGCTTTCAATAACATCCTCTACACTTTTTACTTTTTTTACCCTGTGTTTTTTCATAACATTAAAAATAATCTTTGGTATATCAATAAATTTTATTTGCCTTTTAAGAAATTTTTCTACCGCAACCTCATTAGCAATACTCATAACACAGGGAAGTGTGCCTCCTATTTTTGCAGCCTTATATCCCAGTGCAAGACAGGGAAAAAGTTTTTTATCAGGTTTTTCAAATGTAAGATTTTTAATCTTTATTAAATTAAGATATTTTGCAAAAGATTTTTCTCTTAAAGGATATGTCAGTGCATACTGGATAGGAATCTTCATATCGGTATCACTCAACTGTGCAACCACAGAGCCATCTATAAACTCTACAAATGAATGAACAATAGCTTGCGGATGGATAAGAACCTCTATTTTATCCGAAGGTATATCAAAAAGATGCGTTGCCTCAATAACCTCAAGTCCTTTGTTCATAAGGGTTGCAGAATCAACGGTGATTTTTTTCCCCATTTTCCATTTTGGATGTGATAATACATTTTTAATATCTACCGAACCTATCCTATCTTTTGAATACCCTCTTAAGGCTCCACCAGAACCTGTAAGATATATCTTATGAACCTCTGTTTTTTTACCTGCAGAAAGACACTGAAATATTGCACTGTGTTCCGAATCAACCGGTATTATCTGTGAACCACATCTATTGGCCATTTCCATAATTAAAGAGCCAGCCATAACAATGGGTTCTTTGTTTGCAATTGCAATCCTTTTGCCCTCCTGTATGGCACTTAATATTGCGGTAAGACCGTAACTTCCGCTTGTTGCAATAACAACTGTTTCAGAATGTATCTTTACCGCTTCTATCAGTCCTTTTTCTCCCCATAATATACTTGTTTTTTTTAGAGGGGTAAGTCTTTTTTTTAACTCTTCTGCTTTCTTTTCATCTTGGACAACCACAAGACTGGGAACATATTTCTTGCACTGTTTTTCTAAAAGTTTTATGTTTTCTCCGGCTGCAAGTGCAACAACCTTAAAACCCTCTTCAAGAGTATCTATAACCTCAAGAGTATCTGTTCCGATACAGCCGGTAGAACCAAGTATCGCAATATGTGTTATTGTCTGCATAATTTTTCTTACCAGTAAACTGTTGACTGTGGACTTAAATTATTCTTCCTTTTGTGGACGGAAAATCTGCCCTTTTTTCAATGGCTACGGCTTCTGCAAATGCCTTACCGCATGCCTTGAATATAGATTCAATTGTATGGTGGGGGTCCTCAGATTTTAACACATCTATATGCATAGTAATAAGAGATGAACCTGCAAAGGACTTGAAGAAATGTTTTACATCCTGTAATAAATATTTAGCACCTTTTGCTGTTTGTATTGCGCCTTGCGGGATTGATATATTTTTTACTCCCCTCGGTGTTGTCCAGTAAAAACCAGACCTTCCGCTTATATCCACTGCGACCCTGACCCCTGTCAAAGACTCATCCATAGGAACTATTGCACTACCAAATCTTTTTATACTTCTCCTATTTTTTAAGGCATCCGATATTGCCAGGCCCAGCGCAATACCTATATCTTCATTTGTATGGTGTATATCTACACTTAAATCACCTGCTGATTTTAAGTTTATATCTACAAATGAAAATTTACAAAAAAGTGCAAGCATGTGGTCAAGAAACGGTATCCCTGTATCTGTCCTTGCACTTCCTTTTCCGTATAATCTTAAATCTAGTGTTATATCGGTTTCTTTTGTTTTTCTATGAATTTTTATAGTTTGTTTTTTCATATCTAAAGTCTTGCATTCACAGACTCTAAATGTTTTGACATACCCTCGGCCTCTGAAATTTTCTCTACAACACATCTTATATTCTCAAGTGATTTTTTTGTCATACCAATGATATGGGTCTTCTTAACAAAATCCAGAACAGAAAGTCCTGAGAAAAATCTTGCTGTTCCTCCTGTTGGAAGAACATGTGACGGACCTGCCACATAGTCTCCCACTGCTGTGGGAGTATACTGACCTATAAAAATTGCACCTGCGTTTCTTATATTTTTTAAAACATTGTAAGGATTTTTTACCATTATCTGAATATGTTCGGGCGCAATCCTGTTTGAAATCTCCGCCGCTTCTTCCAAATTTTTAACCTTTATTATAAAACCTCGGACATCTTTATCTTTTACCTGTCTTATAAGGCTTTTTGAAGGGGTTATCAGTATAGAAACACCCATAGAATGTTCTGCCTGTGCTTTCATATCTGCAACGATATATTTTGGATTTGTGTGTTGGTTTGCAATTATTACAACTTCACTGGGTCCTGCTAAAGAATCCACATCAACATAACCAAATACCTGCCTTTTTGCCTCTGTTACATAAACATTTCCGGGCCCCACTATCTTATCTACTCTGGGTATGGTTTTTGTTCCCAGTGCAAGCGCAGCAATTGCCTGTGCTCCCCCTACCTTAAACACAGCCTTTACTTTCAAAAGGTTTGCAACAGCCAGTATATACGGATTTACATATCCCTCTTTATCCGGAGGGGTTGTAAGATAAATTTCTTTTACACCCGCAATCTGTGCCGGAACCACTGTCATATAAACAGTAGAAATAAGGGGTGCTGTTCCGCCTGGTATATAGATGCCTACTTTTTCTATCGGAGTTATAATCTCTCCGAGCACCATCCCATCAGGATGCTTTGTCTTCCAGGATTTGAGAGGTTTTTTCTCATAGAAGTTTCTTACATTTTTTATTGCAAATTTTAGAGCATCAAGAAAATCGGGTTTTAAGTCCTGGTATGAACCGTTTATTTCGTTTTCTGAAACCTGTAACTGCTTACTATGAATTTTTACCCTGTCAAACTTTCTTGTGTATCTTAAAAGTGCCCTGTCACCGCTCAGCCTTACATCTTCTATTATCTTTGATACAACAGACTCTACCCGCCTTCTTCTTTGTATAGACCTGTTATAAATTTCTTCTAATCTTCTTTGTGAAAACTTAATGACCTTCATTTTTCTCTCTGACTGATAATTGTTGCTTTTAGATATTCTTTTGCAAATGCAATTGCTTCGTCTATCTTTTCTATGTTTTTTCCCCCAGCCTGACCCAAACCTGGTTTTCCTCCACCGGCACCGCCTACCTTTTTTGCAACCTCATTTGCAAGTCTTCCGGCATTTATCTTTGAAGTAAGGTCATTGCTTACAGCTGTTGCAATTATTACCCTGTCTTCTTTTATAGAAAGCAGGACAACGCTTGCACTTTTTACACTGCTTTTTATCCTGTCTAATATGGCTCTTAACTGTTTATCATTGGCATCTTTAATATTTTTAACTACCACAAGTGTATCCTGTATCTTGCAGGAATCCTGTAAAATATCTGATATATCTTCCGTCCCTCTGGTTTTAAGCAGAAAGTTTTCTTTTTCAATATCCTTCAGACAGATTTGAATCTTTTCAATGGCAGGAATAATCCTTTGTTCCTGCGTATTTAACACTTTTGAAATCTCTGATAATTTTTTCTGTTTTTCTTTTACAAAATTATATGCTTCTTCTCCTGTAATTGCTTCAATTCTTCTTATACCGCCTGCAACAGATGTCTCACTTAAAATTATAAAAAGCCCTGTCTGACCTGTTGACCCTATGTGTGTCCCTGCACAAAGTTCTTTTGACACTTCCTGTATGCTTACCAATCGTACCTTTTCAGTATACTTCTCTATAAAAAGTGTCGTGGCACCCTGTTCTTTGGCATCTTCAAATGTTGTCGTTCTTATATCCAACGGGATATTTTCCAGTATAACCTGATTTACTTTTTTTTCTATCTGGTCTATGTCCTCATCATCTATCGCCTCAAAGTGTGTAAAATCAAAACGAAGCCTGTCAGGTCCCACATATGAGCCCGATTGCTCAACATGGCTTCCAAGAACCTGTCTTAAAATAGACCGGAGGATATGTGTTGCAGTGTGATTTCTTGCAATAGAAAGCCTTCTTTGTTTGTCCACAATTGAAGATACACACTGTCCTATGCCAATGCTTCCCTGTTTGACCCTACACCTGTGTAAGATTGTATCTGCTATTTTATATGTATTATAAACCTCTGTTATAGAATTTTCTGTCCTTAAAAAGCCAGTATCTCCTACCTGACCGCCTGATTCTGCATAAAAAGGGGTCCTGTCTAATATAACCTCAACCTCTGCCTCAGACTCTTCTTTTCTTACCCATTCCTGATTTTTTAATATGCCTATAATTTTTGAATCTGAAAACAGCGTCTCATATCCTACAAAAGAAGATATAATATCTTTATCTTTTATTTTTTCTGAAAGAAGAGAAGTGGCAAATATCTGTCCTGCCATACTGCTTACCTTTCTTGATGCTTGTTTTTGTTGTTCCATACACAACTTAAAGCCTTCAAAATCTATATGAATATTTTTTTCTTTTGCAATTGTCTCTGTAAGATCCACAGGAAAGCCACATGTATCGTATAACTTGAAAACAACCTCACCAGATAAAACCTTCCCACCCGCCTTTACAGTATCTTCAATATAGTTGTTTAACAGGGCACTGCCCTCTTCAAGAGTCTTAATAAACCTTTTTTCTTCTGCAAGTATTATGCCTGATATACTTTCTCTTTTCTGCTGGAGTTCAGGATAGGGCTGTTTCATAATCTCTGCAATAAGAGGCACCATCCTATAAAGAAAAGGTTTTTTAATATCTATCTGGTTTGCAAATCTCATTGCCCTTCTAATAAGCATTCTTATTACATATCCCCTTCCATCGTTTGACGGCATAACACCATCTCCTACTGCAAAACAAACCGCCCTTATATGGTCAGCAATAACTTTTGATGAAACATTAAACTGTCCATTACCATTTTTTTTTGAATATGTTTTTATCATCCCTATAAGAGGTTTTATTATATCTATCTCATAGTTTGAAGAAACACTTTGCACAACTGCGGCGATTCTTTCAAGTCCCATACCCGTATCTATATTTTTATTCGGAAGGGCTTCAAGGATTCCATTACCTTCTTTAGACAATCTGTTGTATTGCGTGAACACAAGGTTCCACATCTCAACATATCTTCCGCAGGAACACTCTATATTACAGGAAGGATTATTGCATTCTTCTGAAGTGCCCTGGTCAAAATATATTTCAGAACAGGGTCCGCAAGGGCCATCAGGGCCTTCTTTTATTACATTAGAAGGCCAAAAATTTTCTTTATCTCCGCGCTGAATTATTCTTGAAGAAGGAACACCTATGTTTTTATTCCATATTCTGTCCGTCTCGTCATCACCTTTGTATGTTGAAATCCATAAAAGTTCTTGTTTAAGATTCATCCTCTGTGTAAGGAATTCCCATGACCATTCTATTGCTTCTTTTTTAAAATAATCCCCAAATGAAAAATTACCGAGCATCTCAAAAAATGTATGGTGTCTGGGGGTTTTCCCCACATTGTCTATATCGCTGGTTCTTAAACACTTCTGGCTGGAACAGGCTCTTTTAAAGTTTTTTACAAAACCGGTAAACTCTGCCTTAAACTGGTTCATCCCCGCACCGGCAAAAAGAAGTGTCGGGTCATCAAAAGGTATAAGAGATGAAGATGGAACTATCCTGTGCCCTTTGCTTTTGAAGAAATCTAAATAGATACTTCTTATTTCATCGGTTTTCAATTGCTTTTCAGGTTATTTAAACCGTAGGTGGCTATCAGTCTAATAGCCTACAGCCTGCCTATTTTACACCTTGGCTTGCCCAATATAGTGTTAAAAATAATATACTTCCTTAAACTTTCTACTGATTCAATCTCTAACCAGTCTTTTAAGTGAACAGGTGCTACACAATCTTTTTTTACAGGTATGTATTCTTTTTTTTCTTCAGTTTTTATCCCACCTGCCATAACCTCTGTGCGCGAAGGCTGGGCAGTGCCTTGTGCTTTAGCCTGCAGATAGGTGTTTACAGGTTGGGTTGATTTATGCACCTGTTTCTGAGGAGGAATTTCAACCTCCTCTTCCTGACCTATGACTTTAAAAATATCTTTCAGTGTCCACCCTTCATGTCCCTCGGGAGCAGAAGACTTTTTTTCTTTGATTGCATTAAGAAGGCTTGCTATTGTTGATATAACAAATATTACAATAACAATAAGGTATATCCATTTCTCTGCATTTTCCATTATTCTTCCTTTATTTTTTCAGGACCTGCTATTTTTTCTCTCATTTGTGTATCTGCCTGTATATTTTTTAAGTTATAATAATCCATAACTCCGAGTTTTCCCTCTCTGAATGCATATGCAATTGCCTTTGGAACCTCTGCCTCTGCTTCTACAACTTTGGCTTTCATCTCCTGTGTTTTTGCTTTCATTTC
Organism: bacterium Unc6; assembly: GCA_013626165.1. Classification (NCBI taxonomy): domain Bacteria; kingdom Pseudomonadati; phylum Candidatus Omnitrophota; genus Candidatus Velesiimonas; species Candidatus Velesiimonas alkalicola. The sequence continues at coordinate 59,069 of NDHX01000004.1, read as the reverse complement.
CTGTTCCTGTGCAACTGCAAGGGCCCTTCTTGTTTCGGCTCTTGCTCTTGCAACCTGTAGGTCTGCTTCTGCTTGTTTTGCCTGCAACTGTGCGCCAATATTTTCTCCGACATCTATATCTGCAATATCAATTGAAAGTATCTGAAATGCTGTTCCTGAATCAAGCCCTTTTGCAAGAACCGTTTTTGATATGGAATCAGGATTTTCAAGAACCCTTTTATATGTTTCCGAAGAACCTATGGTAGATACTATCCCTTCTCCAACACGAGCAACGATTGTTTCTTCTGTTGCTCCTCCAACAAGCCTTTCAATATTCGTTCTTACAGTGACCCTTGCCTTGGCCCTTAATTGAATCCCATCCATAGCAACTGCGTCTATGTTTTCTTTTCTACTGTCTTTTGCAGGACAGTCTATTACCTTCGGATTTACACTTGTTTTTACAGCATCAAGGACATCTCTCCCGGCAAGGTCAATTGCACAGGCTCTTTCAAATGTAAGCCCTAGGTTCGCCTTATCTGCTGCAATAAGTGCATATACAACCTTTACAACATCTCCTCCTGCAAGATAGTGTGCTTCTAATGCATCGGATGAAAGCGAAATACCTGCCTTATGGCTACTTATCAGAGACGGAACAATTATCTCAGGCCTTACCGCTCTTAACCTCATACCAACAAGACTGATTACACTTACCTTTACCCCAGATGCAACTGCTGCAATCCACAGCCTTATAGGAATAAGATGTACAAACAAAAAAAGGAAAACTACTACTACTGCTACAACAACAATAAATACTAGTGGCACTTGCATATTTTCCTCCTATATTATTAGAGCACCAGAGCACCAGTGCACCAGTGCACCAGTCGCCTGTCGCTCAGTCGCCTATATTCTGTTATCCATTGCCTTTCTTCACTATCGCTGTGCTTCCTTCAATACAAACAACAACTATCTCTTTGTCCTTTTCTATAAATATCCCTTCTGCTTGAACATCTGTCCTTTGTCCTTCAATCTCTGCAATACCAGAAGGCCTCAAAGCAGAAAGGGTTTTCCCCTTTTTTCCAATAAGATTTTCAATCCCTTCCGGAGACGACTTAAAACCGGACTTAGAATCCACAGTCTTTGAGAGGTTCAACTTTTTCCATGCACTGGTTTTTGGTAATAATTTGAGTCCAAGTATAATAACAAGCAAGCTTCCAGCACTTACTACACTGCCGGCCCATATATTTAGTTCTGTATAACTTAGCCAGGATCCATATGCAAGAAGCCCGAGTCCTGATATACCAACTATACCCAAACCTGGGATTATAAAAAATTCTATCAATAATAGAACAAATCCTAAAACGAGCATAGATAAAATAAAAAATATTATTGGTAGTGTATCTATGTTTATACCTCTTTAACTATTACCCTGGAGCCTTCAATTTTTACTACTATAACAGGATTCCCATTTTCTATAAATTCACCCTGTGTTTCTGCATCTATAAGTTCGTTTTCAATTCTTATTCTTCCGCTGGGTCTTAAATATGTATCTGCAATACCTGTCCTGCCAACGTACTTTTTTAGTCTGTTTGCTTCCGATGTATAGCCTAGCTCTTTTTTTTGTTCTGTAGCAAGTATAAGACGTTTCCAAAAATGTGTTCTTGGTAAAAATCTCATAGTCAATATCCATACTAAAATGGAACCAACAAGTGCATATGTTATAACATAAAATGCCTGTGTAATTTCAAACTGCTCTGGTTTGAATGGGTGCTTTACCATAGCAAGAAACAGGCTTGTAACAACGAGTATTATACCGGAAATACCTGCAATTCCAAATCCGGGTGTAATAAAAATTTCAAGAATTAAAAGCCCTACGCCTACTGTAAAAAGTATTATCTCAATCCAGTTTGCAAGTCCTACAAGATAATGTCCCCAGAAAAAAAGTATAAGGAATATTACACCAATTGTTCCTGAAATTCCCCACCCGGGCATCCGTAATTCACTCAACAGCCCTAAAAATCCCAGTGTAAGAAGAAGAGAACTAACCATAGGGTCGGTAAAGAATCTTACCATAGCCTCGGCCCAGTTCATTGTTTTTTTAATCACTTCATATTCAGAGAAGCCTTCCCCCCTTATTACATCATCAACTGTATCTACAACATTGTATGCAAGTTTAAGGGTTTTTGCTTCACCGGCACTTAAATTTAAAAGCTTTCCTCTTCCAAATCCGACAGGAGCAGGAACAGTCCTTATCTTTCCTTCACCCACCCGCTCCTTTTTAATATTATATTCTTCTTCCTTGACTGCACTTGTAATTCCTTCATACTCTATCATTTTTAACAATATATCCTTATCTACCATTTTTTCAGCCAGAACAGGACTATGTCCATTTTCTTCTGCAGTTGAACGAAATTTTGCCCTTACAGCAGATATTGATTTTTCGTCAATCTCAGGAGAGCCGAAGAGACTAACCCTTCTTGGTTCCGCAGAACCTATGCTTGAGCCTTTAGCCATATATATTTTTTGACAAGAAAGACTGATAAGGGCCCCTGCTGACCAGGCTTTTCCTCTTACAAATGCAATAACAGGTATTGGTTTTGCGCCTGAAATATAAGAACTTATCTGGTCAACAGCATCAAGCCTTCCACCATGGGTATCTATATCAAGTATTATTGCAGAAGCGTTTGATTGTTTTGCCTCTTCTATCGCTCTTTTTACAAATGAGGAAAGTCCAAGGTCTATTGTGCCCTTGATAGGGATTATATAAGCATTTGAAAAAAGATTAAAAGGAAAAACAAGAAAACACAATAATATCAGCATTCTTAAAACCATAGGCTTATTATACCATCATCTTTATATTTTTGTAAAATTAAATTTTTAAAAAACCCGAGCCTAACAATGGCATTATGATATTCGTTCCTATTCCTAAATGGGGAATATACCCAAAGAATTGAATTTAAATATTTTTATGAGATAATATAAAAAAGAGTGAAGATTATACCAGGAGGTAGATATGAAAGCAAAAATATTTTTAATATTGTTTTTAACAGTTTTTTCAATTCAGGGTTTTTCAGGCAGACTAAGTAAAGATGAACAGTTAAGAGAACTGCAAAAAGAGTTTCAATGGTGGCCCACAGATGCACAGCCAGGTCCTGTCCGAGATGAAAGGGGCGGATACTGGTGGTGGCCCAAGGAGCCGGGCGAGGCACGTCCCTGGGGAAACAGGGGATATATTTTTGTACATAAAATAATATATGACTACAAAGCAGATGAACTTCCCCCACCTGAACCAGGGGAATTAAGACCATCTCTTCTTGTTAAGAAAATACTTAGAAATGTAAAGATATATTTTGATTTTGACAAAAGTGATTTAAGGAAAGACCATATAAAAATATTAGAAGATGCCGCTAGAGTATTAAGAGCCAACAGGGAAACAGATATACTTATAACAGGCAACTGTGATGTAAGAGGCTCCATTGAGTACAATTATAGATTAGGTAGAAGAAGAGCAGCATCTGTCCAAAGGTTTTTAATAGAAAGAGGGATCTCTGAACAAAGGATAAGAATGATAAGCAGAGGCAAACTTGATGCGGTTGCGACTGTAAAAGATATCAAAGGTATGCAAAGAGACAGGAATGCCCACTTTATTATTGCAGAGGTAGAAGAGATAATGCTTCCAGCAGGGGAGGTGCCGAAAGATCATCGGGCAATCAAAACAGGTGAAGAAACATATATCATAGAAGAAAGATTGTATATAGAAAGTGCTGAAAAAGTTTTTCAAAAAGAATACACTGTAAAAAAAGGCGATACCCTGTGGAAAATTGCAAAAGAACACTTAGGTGACGGGAACAGGTGGCGGACACTGTATAATTTAAATAAAGCAAGAATAAGAGATCCAAACAAATTAAAACCCGGAACAAAGATAACAATAGTGATTGAATAGCCCCAATATCTGGTGCCTGGTGCTCTGGTGCCTGGTGCTCTGTTAACATAGGAGATTAAAATGTCTGAAATAAATGTTGCAGCACCGGGAAGAGTAAATCTTATAGGGGAACATACAGACTATAACGACGGATTTGTCCTTCCTGTGGCAATAGATAGATATATAAGAATAAGAGCGAAAAAAAGAAGCGACAGGAAGATAATTCTTCATTCAAAGCTATTTGACCAGACATATGAAGGGAGTATTGAAAAAATAGAAAAAAGTCAGTTCCATTGGGCAAACTATATACTGGGGGTTAGTTTTGAATTGCAGAAACAGGGTAAGACCCTTTCTGGTATTGAGGCTGAGATTGACGGAAATATCCCCATAGGTTCTGGTTTAAGTTCATCTGCTGCAATGGAGGTTGCGGGTTTAATGATGTGGATGAAATTAAATGGTTTTGATGTTGTCCCAATCAGAGGAATAAGGTTATGTCAGAGGGCTGAAAATGAGTTTGTAGGAACAAGATGTGGAATAATGGACCAGTTTGCATCTGCACTGGGAAAAAAAAAGAATGCACTATTTCTTGATTGCAGAAGTCTTAAATATAAGTATGTTCCTGTACCGGATGGGTTCTGTTTTGCTGTTGTAGATAGCAAAGTAAAACGGCAACTTGTTGATTCAGAGTATAACAGAAGAAGGGCTGACTGTGAACAGGGTGTTCGGATGCTTAATGCCAGTGGATTAAAAATAAAAGCGCTCAGGGATATAACCCCTGATGTATTGCTCAGATACAGAAAAAAGTTTTTAGGAAACATATGGTCAAGATGTGAACATGTTGTAAGGGAAATAGAAAGGACTGTGAAGGCTGCTGAATTTCTTAAAAAAAATGATGTTGTTGGGTTTGGCAAACTTATGTATGAATCGCATACATCGCTTCGTGATCTTTATTCGGTAAGTTGTAAAGAACTTGATATACTTGTAAGGCTTGCAAAAAACTTTCCCGGTGTTTATGGAAGCAGAATGACAGGTGCAGGCTTTGGGGGATGCACCGTTACACTTCTTAAAAGGGAAAGGTTTGATGGATTTTCAAAATATATAAAAGAAAACTATTTTAAGAAAACTAATATAAACTGTGATACATACAGATTTGAACCATCAAAAGGCGCCTTATTATTATGAAAGCAGAAATTATTTGTATAGGGACAGAACTTCTTACAGGTGATATCTTAAATACTAATGTAAGGTTTGTATCTGAAAAAATGGCTCAAAGGGGTATAGATGTCCACTATCATACCGATGTCGGGGACAACCCTGAAAGAATTGGGAGTGTTTTTAAAAGTGCGGTCAAAAGGTCTGATATAGTAATAGCAACAGGCGGACTTGGTGCCACAGTAGATGATGTAACAGTCCGATCTGTCTCAAAGATATTTAATATCCCTCTTGTCTTACATAAAAAAACATTAAAAAACATAAAAAGATTTTCAAGAGAAAAAAATATTGATGTTTCATTAGATATAAAACAGGCATATGTCCTAAAAGGTTCAAGGGTAATAGAAAACAGTATCGGGACAGCACCAGGTATATATATAAAAATAAAAGCATGTGATGTGTTTCTTTTTCCAGGCGTTTCCAGAGAAATGCAAACGATGGTAGAAGGGTATCTGATGACTTATCTTAAAAAGCACTCTAAACAGAGTCTTTTTACACGAACAATTAAAACTATGGGCATCAGAGAATCAGAGGTAAATGAAAAAGTAAAAGATATTTTAACCCTCGGCCCTGATATAACAGTTGGAATTTATGCTCATCTTTCACAGGTAGAATTAAGAATAAGAACAAAGGCAAAAGATATAGAACAGGCAAACAAAAAATTTGAAAGTGTAGAAAAAGAAATAGAAAAAAGACTAAAAAATAACATCTTTGGGAAAGACAAGGAAACCCTTGAAGAGGTTGTAGGGGCTCTACTTTTAAAAAACTCATCAACACTATCGGTTGCCGAATCCTGCACAGGAGGGCTTCTGTCAAACAGGATAACAAATGTTTCGGGAAGTTCAAAATATTTTTTGGTAGGAATTACATCATACAGCAATGAAAGTAAAATAAAAATTTTAGGTGTTCAAGAAAGACTGATTAAAAGATATGGTGCAGTAAGTGAACAAATTGCAGAACAGATGGCAGAAGGAGTTAAGAGGATTTCAAACAGCACATATGCTATTGGTATTACCGGAATTGCAGGACCCGGAGGCGGAACAAAACAAAAACCTGTCGGACTTGTTTTTATTTCAATCGCAGACAAAAAAGATATACATACACATAGGTTTATATTTTCAAGCCCTAGAGAAGATATAAAGCACACCACTGTCCAGTATGCTCTGAATCTTATAAGACTAAATATATGGAAAAACAGTTTGATGTAGCCATAGTAGGGGCGGGACACTCTGGCACAGAAGCAGCCCTTGCATCAAGCAGGATGGGGTGCTCAACACTTCTTATAACCTTAAGCCTTGATAAGATAGGTGAATGTTCTTGCAATCCTGCAATCGGCGGGATTGGGAAGGGACAGCTTGTAAAAGAAATAGATGCGCTTGGCGGCCAGATGGGACTTGCAGCAGACGTTTGCGGCATACAATTTAAAAGGCTTAACACATCTTATGGCCCTGCTGTAAGGTCTTCAAGGTGTCAGATAGACAGGAAAGAATATAGAATATATATAAGACAGATTCTTGAAAATCAGAAAAACCTTAAAATAATTGAGGCAGAGGTTACAGGGTTAAAAACAAGGGCTAACTCTATCTGTTCTATTGAAATTAATAATCAGGAACAGATTGAATGTAAGGCCGCTGTTTTTTGCCCCGGGACATTTTTCAGGGGAATTATACATATCGGACTTGAAAATTTTCCCTCTGGAAGATTGCAAGAAAAGGCTGTTTCAAAAGTGGCTATCCAGATTCAAGATATGGGTTTTAGTGTGGGACGCTTTAAGACCGGAACCTGTCCCAGGATTGATATAAAAACAATAAACCTTGAAAAATTAAAAAAAATAGAAGGTGATACCCCGCCATCTGGTTTTTCATTTAGAACAAAACCGATGAAACAGGAACAAATCCTGTGTTATCTTACATACACAAACAAAACCACACATCAGATTATTTTAAATAACCTGAACCGTTCACCGCTTTATACAGGTGTAATAAAAGCAAAAGGTGTAAGATACTGCCCTTCAATAGAAGATAAGGTTGTCCGATTTTCAAACAGGGAAAGACACCACATATTTATAGAACCGGAAGGAAGACACACACCCCAGGCGTACCTTAATGGAATATCCACAAGCCTTCCGAAAGATGTACAAGAAAAAATGATTCATAGCATAGAGGGACTTAAAAAGGCACAATTCTTGCAGTACGGATATGGCATTGAGTATGATTTTATAGAACCAACACAATTAAAACATACACTTGAAACAAAAAATATAAGGGGACTTTTTTTTGCAGGACAAATAAATGGAACTACCGGCTACGAAGAAGCAGCAGCACAGGGTCTTATAGCAGGCATAAATGCAGCGCTTTTTATAAAAGAAAAAGAGCCGTTTATTATGCACAGATATGAGGGATATATCGGTGTTCTTATGGATGACCTTGTAACAAAAGGAACTGACGAGCCATACAGGATGTTCACATCAAGGGTTGAGTACAGACTTATTTTAAGAGAGGACAATGCGCACATAAGACTTTCAAGATATGGTTACAGGTTTGGACTTTTATCAGAGGGTTTTTATAGAGAAGTAGAAAGGAAAAAGAAGATTATTGAAGAAGAAAAACAACATCTGAAAACAACGATGATACTTCCCTTAAATATGGGTTCAATAAACAGGCCTGTAAGCCTTGATGAATTTTTAAAAAGACCCGATGTTACATATTCAGATATAAAAATACTTTATAAAAAAGCTGAAGATTTAGAAGAGGATGTTGCGTTTCAGGTTCAGACTGATGTAAAATATGAGGGATATATACAGCGACACTTAAAAGAAATTGAAAAAACAAAACACCTTTCAAAAATAAAAATACCTAAAGGTATGGATTTTTCAAAAATATCAGGGCTTTCAAAAGAAATAGTTGAAAAACTTTCAAAAAGGCAACCAGAAGACCTTGCACAGGCATCTAAAATCTCAGGCATAACCCCTTCTGCAATATCAATATTAAATGTATATATAAAAAAGTTTAATATTACGGAGGATAACAAAAATGAAACTCTGGGGAAAAGAATTCACAAAGGATGAACTTCTTAAAAGGGTTGGCAATATTTCTCAGATTGGAGGAATAAAACAGTATCAACTTCAAGACGGCAGGGAAAAGGGTGTTTCTGCTATTGACTTTAAAACCGGCACAGGTTTTAAATTTACTGTTCTTCCTGGAAGAGGGATGGATATAGCGTCTTGTGAATACAAAAGTATACCCCTGGCATGGATTTCTCCCACAGGGATTGTTTCACCCTATTATTTTGAACCTGAGGGGACAGGATTTTTAAGAAGTTTTTTTGGCGGACTTCTTACAACCTGCGGATTAACTTATATTGGAAGGCCCTGTGTTGATAAAGGTAAAAAACTTGGTCTTCACGGTAGAATATCTAACATCCCTGCAGGTAGTGTTTGTGTAGATGAGATATGGGAAAACAATGATTACATTATGTCTGTAAAAGGAAAAATGTATGAGGTTTCAAATTTTGAAGAAAACATCTGCCTTGAAAGAAAAATCCAGGCGAAAATGGGCGAAAATAGACTCTTTATCCAGGATAAAATAGAAAATTTAGGATATCAAAATACAGAGCATATGATACTTTATCACTTCAATTTTGGATTTCCCCTTATTGATAAAAATGTAAAACTGATACTACCCCCCGGCAAGACAAAGCCAAGGAATGGTGAAGCAGAAAAAGAAAGATGGAACAGGTTCTCATTGCCTATCCCTGGCTATAAAGAAAAGTGCTACTACCACAATATAGAACCTGATAAAAATGGCAGTGTCCAGGTATTCATTGAGAATAAGAATATAGGTATTCGTTTTTATATTAAGTATTTCAAGAACGAACTTCCCTGTCTTATCCAGTGGAAGATGATGGGACAGGGTATGTATGTTCTCGGTATTGAACCATCTAACTGTCTTGTTGAGGGAAGGGCAAAGGAAAGAAAATCAGGAAGATTGCAATTCTTAAAACCAGGTGAGAGCAGAAGATATAGTCTTGAGGCAGGAATAGAACAGATATAGGAGGATGAGATGCTCACAAAAATGCAATTAAAACTGGCGCAACAAAAAGCACTTAAGTACCTTGAAAAAGCAGGGATAGTTATTACAGAGCAAGAAAAGACAAAAATAGAGGTTGCAGATCTTGGTCTTGGAAGACTGAAAGATACAGGGGTTGAAATTCTTGTTTATGTAAATACCGACAGGTGTTGTGCAAAAGAAATTGTAATGTTTCCCTATCAAACCTGTCCTGAACACAGGCATCCTCCTGTTGGCAGTAAGCAGGGAAAGGAGGAGACCTTCCGGTGTAGATGGGGGAAAGTTTATCTTTATGTGCCTGGGAATCCAACTCATAAGTTAAAGGCAAAACCTCCGAAAGGAAAAGAGAAGTATTATACGGTCTGGAATCAGATAGAACTCAGTCCAGGCAGCCAATATACATTGCAACCAGACACACTTCACTGGTTCCAGGCAGGAAAAGATGGTGCAGTAGTATCAGAATTTTCTACGAAATCAATGGACGAATTTGATATATTTACTGACCCAGAAATTCAAAGAATTACAAAAGTGCAATAAACAGCTACATATTCTACATAATTACACAAAATTTACCATTATCATAGAAGAGTAAGAGAGGCAAATAAGATTTAGCTTAAGGAATAATCCCAGATGCTAAAGGCATATTTAAGAAAAATATTTGAGGTAGCCTTAAGAGAAGATGCCCGTGAGGAAAGTTATTATTCTACTCTGGAAGGACTTCTCCAAACCTTTTCTAACTCCATCAATAAAAAGCGGATTTATATCACTACCTTGCCTAAAAAGACTGATGCCGGCAACCCCGATTTTAGAATTTGGGATGGGAAGCAAAACATTGTCGGATACATAGAAGCAAAAAGGCCCATAGAGAAGAATCTTGATATTATAGAAGACACTGAGCAGCTTAAGAGATACCTTAAAACTTTTCCCAATCTTATCCTGACCAACTTTTTTGAATTTCGCTTGTACCGTAATGGGCAATTAATTGATAGAGTTCTTATTGCCCGGCCTTTTATTATCCACACATTAAAAACAATTCCCCCTGTAGAGAAGGAAAAAGATTTCCTGGGCTTATTAAACAAATTTTTCTCTTTCTCTCTTCCTCAAACCTATACCGCAGAGTCTTTGGCTATAGAACTGGCCAAAAGAACCCGTTTCTTGAAAGACCAAGTCATCATAGAAGAATTAAAAGAAGAGGAAGAAAAAGGCAAAGGTTTTATCCTGGGATTCTATAAGGCATTTCAGGAATATCTCATCAAGGGGCTTACCAGGGAAGATTTTGCCGATCTATACGCTCAGACTATCACCTATGGTCTTTTTGCGGCTCGCACTCGCTCACAAAATGGATTTAACCGCAAATTGGCTTATGATAATATCCCCGGCACTATCGGAATATTGCGAGATGTTTTTGAGTTTGTTTCTCGCGGCAAGTTGCCCCCGCAGATGGAATGGATTATAGACGATATTTCCGAAGTCTTAGCCGTTACTGATGTTAAAAATATCCTTCATCAGTATTTCCATGAAGGCAAGGGCAAAGACCCCATTGTCCACTTCTATGAAACTTTTTTAGCTGAATATGACCCACAAACGAGGGAAAAGAGGGGTGTCTATTATACTCCCGAACCTGTGGTCTCCTACATTGCCCGTTCCTTACAAGATATTTTGAAGGAACATTTTAATAGAGCAGATGGATTTGCCAGTGATTCGGTTACTGTTTTAGACCCGGCCGCCGGCACGCTTACCTTTTTGGCTGAGGCATCCAAATTAGCCGTAGAAGAATTTGTCTCCAAATATGGTGAGGGGGGTAAAGAAAAATTTATCAAGGAACATATCCTTAAAAATTTCTATGCCTTTGAACTAATGATGGCGCCCTATGCAGTTGGCCATTTAAAGATGTCTTTTCTATTAGAAGGACTTGGTTATAGACTCCAGAGGGACGATAGGGTCAAACTCTATCTCACTAATACCTTAGAGATGGAGGAGCTTGCCCAGGCCGAGATTCCCGGCATGGCTTCTCTTTCCGAGGAATCCCATTTAGCCGGGAAAGTTAAAAAAGAACAGCCTATACTGGTAATCCTCGGCAATCCGCCGTATTCAGGTCATTCCTCTAACATCGGTAATTGGATATCAAAAGAGATTAAGGCTTACTTTCAGGTTGACAGCAAACCACTTGGCGAGAAGAATCCAAAATGGCTTCAGGACGATTATGTTAAGTTTATTCGTTTTGCCCAGTGGAAGATAGACCAGGCAGGTGAAGGAGTCTTAGGATTTATCACCAATCATAGTTATCTTGATAATCCCACATTCAGAGGTATGCGGCAGTCTTTGATGAAGAGCTTTAACGAAATTTATATTTTAGATTTACATGGTAACAGTTTGAAAAAAGAGAAATGCCCCGATGGCTCTAAAGATAATAATGTATTTGATATTCAGCAAGGAGTGGCTATTGCTTTGTTTATAAAGAGTAAGCCCCCCATCCCCCCTTTAGAAAAGGGGGGTAAGGGGGGATTTGACTGTAAGGTCCATCATTCAGAGATTTGGGGATTGAGAGAAAAGAAAAGCGATTGGCTTTTGAGGAATGATATAAAAACGACCCAATGGAAAAAGCTAAGCCCAACAAGTCCTTATTACTTCTTTATCCCACGAGAAGAGAAAGGGAGAGAAATTTATGAGAAATACTGGAAAGTAACGGATATTTTTCCTGTTAATTGTGTTGGCATTGTTACGGCAAGAGATAAATTTGTAATTGATTTTGATAAAGATGTCTTAAAAAGACGGATAGCGATGTTCAGAAACCTATCAATGCCCGATGAACTTGTTAAACAGACTTTTAAATTAAAAGATACAAGAGGCTGGAAGTTTGCTGAAGTTAGAAGAGAATTAGCAAAAGATGACGATTGGGAGCAGGCAATTACAAAAATTCTCTACCGCCCTTTTGATAAACAATGGATTTTCTATCATGATGCTGTTATAGAACGCTCACGCAAAGAAGTAATGCAGCATATGATACAGGAGAATTTGGGCCTCCTTATTAAAAGGCAGAATAAGATGACACCATTTTCTTACACGTTTGTGTCAGATCTTATTGTTGAAAGTTGTGTTTTTGAAAGTGCTTTCGCAAACAATACTATTTGTCCTCTCTACCTCTACCCCAATACTGATAAGAAAGGTCTGTTCAGCCATTTAGAATCAGGCGAAAAGAAACCCAACCTCAACCCTGAATTAGTGGAAAAATTATCTCAAGTTTATAGCCAGGAGCCTTCTCCCGAAGAAATTTTCTTTTATATTTACGGCACTCTCTATTCCAATGTCTACCGCAAGAAATACGCTGAATTTTTAAAAGTAGACTTTCCGAGGATACCTTTTACGAAGGATTATGATTTGTTCATCAAAATGGAAAGATATGGAAAAGTCCTTGTTGGTTTGCATCTCTTGAAATCAATAGCGTTAGATGATCCCCTTGCCCAGTTTCCAGAAAGAGGCAGTGGAAGAATGGAGAATCCGAAATACAGTGAAAAAGAAAAAAAGGTCTACATCAACAAGGACCAATGTTTTGAGGGAATAGAAAAAGATGTTTGGGAATACCAAATCGGTGGTTATCAAGTGCTCAACAAATGGCTCAAAGACAGAAAAGGGAAAACCCTTTCCCTCAATGACATAAAACACTACTGCCAAATCGCCACCGCCCTGAAAAAGACAATAGAAATTCAAAAAAATATAGACAATCTATATCCAGAAGTAGAATGCTCGGTAATCTACAGTTGTGGATAAACGAACCGTGTTCGATTATCTTATCTGAAATTGAGGTTAATGATGATAGAGACTATTAGTCTAATACTTAACATAATTATGATGGTATTTATCATAATTTTAAAATGGCCTGAAATTAAGGCGTGCTTCCATAGGTGGTATCATAAGCAAAAGTCAAAAAACATGGGGATTTTAGAACCTGATAAAGAATATGCTCTTAAATTAAATGAAAAATATCAATTTGAATATAGAGAGATTGAACTCACTTCAATATGGGATGAGGCTGTAATTGCTAATGTGAAATTTGATACGCAAAGCCAAGGGATAAGGATAGACGTAGGGTCTTCCACGATTGCATTGGGAGTTATTATGATAACATTGGTTAATGTTAATTATGATTCAAAAAAAGAAAAAAGATATGCGATTATAAAAGTCAAAAGAGTGCGTCAAATTAGCTGAACGATTAGCTTGGTTTCATTCTAACGGGGAAGAGGGCATGATGGATTTAAACGGAGAAACTTGCTATTGTTGTGAATCAATATCCACATCTAGAGAGCATGTCCCTCCAAAATGCATTTTTGAACGCTAATGGGGTCAGGTCTTGGTTTTTGAATAAATTTATCCTTACCTATAAAGCAGGAAAAGGGGACGGTTCTTTATCTCCCCTTTATCTCCAAAGGAGATTTCAAATTTTATGAATGGTACGGATGAAATTAAACGATCAGAAGAACCATGAATGCAAAAATGACCATGATTTATTGGAAGGGAGAGAAATTTTGGCTTGGGAAACTTCTCGAACATCCGGAAATCATGACCCAGGCAAAGACTCTTGAGGAATTGGAAGAAAATATTAAGGATGCCTATCTATTGATGGCTATGGATGATGTACCTGAAGAACACAAGATGAAAGAAATTGCAATATGAAGCGAAAAGATTAAAGGGGTCTGACCCCTTTAACTTCTTTGACAGGTGGATGGCTTTTAGCCCCTTGGGCTGCAGCAACATGGGGATTGAAAATAGGATTCCATCCTGCTCACCATGCTTTTCGGTGGATTGAAATTAGCAGACAGCATCATCGGTGTTGATATGAGAAAAGTTCACTATGATGAAATGATAATAACAGGCTCATCTGGCGGCAATTGGTCAGATACAAAAAAAGTTTTGGAATTTATATATAACAAAGAAATCAATGTTGATAATCACATAAGTATCGTAGGAGATTTATCGCACAGTATTGAATTTTTAAGTCTTGTAAAATCGGGCAAGATTAATGGCAAAGCAATCGTATATCCCCATACAGGTTTAGATAAACCTCTGATGCCTGACAACGGCTGGACAAAAGAAAAAGAAAAAACACTTCTATTGCATAAAAGTATCTTCACCTAAGGGTAAGACTTCCGAAAATACTTGCGTTTTGTTAGAAACACAGATCCCCGTTTTCACGAGGACAAGTTTTGAAAATATTACATTCACCCCGTTAGATAGTAAACATCTAACGGGGCAGGGATTAAAAGGTTGTTTTATCCTGTTTAGAAATAAATTCCTAACAGAGTTTATCTGTGTAATCATGAAAAAAGGCACTTTTTCGGTCTCAACTACTTTAAACAAAAACGAAATAGAGAAAACTAAAAAATCCCTTGAAACTTCGCATAAGTTTTAAGAAATATTACCCTGTGAATATGTATTATATCTCTTGTAATCTCTGTGGAAAGGACGAAACAAAGATAATATTGAAACAGCCAAATTCTGAATATTTTCCTCGCACTATTGTGCGTTGTCTAAATTGCGGATTGGTATATATGAATCCGCAACCCGAGTATAAAGAGTTGTTGAAAATATACCAGGAAAATTCTTCCGAAGATATAAGTAGCCCATCGCCTGAGAAGGTGATTCCAGAAGAGCTACTTTATCCTTATCCGCCAAATATAAGGATTCCACTCAGACTATCTTTTTTGAAGAAAATGATGAAACCAGGGAAACTTTTAGATGTGGGCTGTGCCTCGGGAGAATTTCTTCATTATGCTAAACTTGCAGGATGGGAAGGAGAAGGTATTGAGCCCTCGTTTGTTATTGCGGATATAACACATAAAAAGACAGGCTTACCTATCTATAGAGGTACTTTAGAGGATTTTTCTGAAAAAGAAGAAATATTTGATTTGATTACTATGTTTGATGTAATTGAGCATGTAGCAGATCCTAAAACAGACATAAAAAGAGCCTATCAGTTATTGAAGATTAATGGGATGATTGCTATCTCTACTCCCAATATCGGATGTCAAAGATACTGGATGCAAAAAGATAAATGGCGTGGATTTACTGAGAGTCGGGAGCACATTTTCTTCTTCAGTGCAAGGACACTCTCGGATTTATTGATAAAATGCGGATTTAAGATAAAGAGAAGGTTAACAAGAAAAATATCTCCTGTTCTGTGGCGATGGCTTGTTTATTTCGGTCTTGGTAATGTCCTGGAAATATATGCTCAGAAAATATAATGGGATATAAAATTAATTATTTGCATAATAAAGTAATTAAGATCTTGGAAAATCAACCGAGAACAAGGTTGCTTGATTTGGGAACCGGAGAAGGAAGTTTAGCCAAGCAGGCCAAGGATAAAGGATTTGAGGTTATAGCACAAGATGCAGACCAGTCTCGCTTTCGGTATAAAGGTGAAATTGAGTTCAGGCAGGGCGATTTAAACAACGAGGATTTACCTTTTGAAGAAAAGAGTTTTGACTGTGTTGTTATGTTAGAGGTAATTGAACACCTGAAGAATCCCTATTTTGTATTGAGAGAAATAAACAGGGTTCTTAAAGCAGAAGGAGTTTTAATACTGTCTACACCAAACATTTTAAACCTCAAATCTCGATTGAGATTTCTCTTTGAAGGCACATATGACTACTTTCGTGAGCCGCCCCTGGAGCTATCTGCCTTTTCCAAACATAATCTTTTTAATATTCATCTTTTTGCCTATAAATATCCTGAATTAGAATATATTCTATTTGACACAGGATTTAAGACTGAGAAGATATTTTCTTCCATCTCTCTTATACAGGCAAGAATACTTTCTATCGTTTGTTTTCCAACAATGAAATTACACGCATATTTTAAGTGTCAACGTGGAAAGAAAAAAGGCGGTATGGATTACAGCCGCATTTTTAAAATTTTACTTTCCCCCGAAATGCTTTATAGCCGCCATCTTATAATTAAGGCTCAAAAAAGATAGATTATGGAATTTTATAGGGTTAGGGATTATTCAGATGCCTTGTTTAAGCGTGCATATCATAAAAAGGCATATCTTACGCTTCAGAAGAGAATAAAAAATATAGCTGTATATAAAAGTGGAGGAGGATTAGGAGATTTGGTCCATAGTGTTCCTTTGTTTCGCAGTTTTAAAAAGATGTTTCCTCAGGCAAAGATTATCTATCTTGGCTTATATCAGAGACCGACCTGTGATTTAATTTTTAGAACTATCCCCTATATAGACGAATATATCCATTATGAAAGCCCAAAAAAGAAAAGGGATTTTAAAACATATTTTTCATTTTTAAGAAGATTTTTTAGAAAATTTGACCTTATTGTAGATACACAAAGAAAGTTTTTGCCTTCATTTTACATCTGGCTTCTGATGCCGAAACATTTTCTTTCCATAAATCCACTTTTTTCCTGCTGGCGGTTTTACTATAAAAGAAAGGTTCACATAACCGCCAGATTACTCTCTTTAACTCGCATTCTTGGCTTTGGAGAAGTTAACTTTGGTCCAGAATTTAACATCCCTCCAGAATCTCTTTCTATAGCCAAAAAGTTTCTGAATGATTTTGAAGGTCCTTTCATCTCCATTATCCCGGGCGCTGGGAATCCTTATAAATCCTGGGGAGAAGAGAAGTTTGCCTTGCTTTCTGATAATCTTTCTAAAATGGGGTACAAAACGATTCTCATTGGGAACGAATCAGAAAAAAAACTTCTTCATAAAATTAAAGGAAAGATGACTTTTGAACCAATAATTCCACTTTTGAAGGATGCAAGATTTGGAGAAGACCCAGTTTACAGCCTTGGTATTTTAAAATTTTCTTCATTAACCATTGGTAATGACTGCGGAGGATTGCATCTAGCTACTTTAGCTGAATGCCCGGTAATTGGAATATATGGACCAACTAATCCTCTGAAATCCGGGCCCTTGGGAAAGAATAATGTAGTTCTCTATAAAAACCTCCCTTGTTCACCCTGCAAACTAAAAAGTTGCCCAATAGATAGAAAATGTCTTAAAAGCATAACCGTTAATGAAGTAGTTGAAACAGTAAGGTTTATTTTAGAAAAACCGTAACTATTCAGCCTGTTTGCATGTTACTTGACCCTGTTAGAGAATTGCTTGATGCCAAAAGTGTTTATAGATATTGGTTTCTCTAACAGGCTTGACATGAACCTGAGATATGTGTTAGGATAATTACACCATGAATCGAGTTAAGTTTTTCCAAAAATTGTACTTGACAGGTTTAATGAAATGTGGTATATTGGTAATAGGTAAGTTTTCCCCAAAAGGCGTAGAGGGGGACGTAAATGGGCAGGTAAAAACTGACCCCTGTAAACTTGCTTGACTTTTTATTTTGCTTGACTTTTTATTTTTCAAACGCGATAACATTTTTGCTGTTAAAGTTTTCCGCTGTTAATCATTAAAAGGGGATGCATATATGAAACGGTTTAGGGGCTTGATTGTTGTATTGTTTTTCTCAACATTTTTCTCAATCTGCAGCGCCTTTTGTTTTTCTGTCCACGCTCAGGAAAAGAGCGGCGAGGTATTGAAGCAACTTGAAAGAAAAGAACTCATCCCGCCTGAAAAACCTTCTGAACCGCCTGTCATAGAAATAGAAAAAGATAAGGTTGAGGAAAAAGATAAGGATGCTGTCAGGTTTAAAGTCAGTGAATTCAAAGTAGAAGGTGCGACACTGCTTGATGTCGAAACAATCAGGTCCATAACCGCACCCTATGAAAACAAAGAACTTACCCTTTCTGAAATCAGCAATATAGCAGAGGCAATCACAAATGAATACCGTAAGAAGGGATACATAATAGCCTATGCATTCATCCCTGCACAGGATATAGAAAAGGAAATAGTAAGAATTAGAATAATAGAGGGCAAAATAGGAGACATTGCTGTCACAGGCAATAAACATTACAGCGCCGAATTCATACAGAAGCGCCTTGAAACAGCAAGGAAAGACCCGTCCCTCAAAGAAGATACACTTGAAAGGGCGCTTCTCATCCTCAACGAATACCCGTCCCTTAATGTAAAGGCATCCTTAAAGGCAGGCAAAGAGCCCGGCACAGCCGACATTATTGCAGCGGCAACGGACTCACGATATATATCAGCAGGCATAAGCTATGACAACTTCGGATCAGAAGTCATCAGCAAACACAGGGCATCAATATGGTTTGATACAGGCAGCCTTGTCGCAGATGGAGACCTCCTCATGTTAAGGGGCGTAACAGGGCTTGACAAGATAGACCTTGACAAACTTTCATACGGCAGAATTGAATATATATTCCCTGTTGACCGCAACGGCACAAAGTTGGGATTTTACCAGCACATGGCGCATCTACGAGGGCAACACCTATCCCCTGCTAAAGTCCTTCCTGACTCCGCTGACCATTACGGCAAACAACGACAGCAAGACCTATGACGGACTGGCTTACAGCGGAGGCAGCGGCATAACCTACAGCATCCCATCTCCTGTGCTCTCAGGCGCACTGGTTTACGGCGGAACCTCGCAAGGCGCAATCAACGCCGGCAGCTATGTCATCACACCCGGCGGCTACTACTCCAACCAGCAGGGCTACGACATTAGCTATGTAAACGGCGCATTGACTGTGAACCCTGCACCTCTGACCATAACAGCGGATAATAAGAGCAAGGTGTATGGCGATGCAAATCCGGCATTGACCGCAACATACAGCGGTTTAAAGGGAACTGACACATCAGCAGTGGTAAGCGGATTAACATTGAACACGGCAGCAACTACAGGTTCAAATGTCGGCAGCTATACCATCACAGCGGCAGATGGCACAGCAACGAATTATACGATCACATTCGTCAACGGTGTTCTCACCATTACCGCAGCGCCGGCGACAACCCCAGAAACGGTTGCATACACGGATGTTTATATAGAAGGGCTTGTTAATATCATCAATGAGATGAGCGGCAATCCAACCAATATAGCAGAGCGCATCCTCACAATATTTGATTTTGCGTGGTTTTTTACAATTGATGTACCTTATGAAAACACGTTTGTCATAGAGGACATGCCGAGATATGGAATAGAAAAGTAGAAAAGGGGACAGGCTACTTTTTGAGAAATGAAAACGGAAAAGGGGACGGTTCTAATTAAATGAAAATGATTCAAACAAGAAAATGTGAATAATAAATAGAATCGTCCATTAAGAGTCCCCATGACACCTTTTGATAAACTTGAAAAAGTTACCGAATTAATGAGCGAGAACAACAGGCCCCTTTAATTTTATTTTAGTTTCATCGTTAGGTCAATAAATATAGCTGCCTGAATTAGTGGATTTTAAGGTATAATCACATTATCTGAAAGGGGGCAAATTATGGATACAGAATATACGGCTATAGTAAGGCAAGAGGGTGATTGGTGGATTGGATGGATAGGGGAAATTCCAGGGGTAAACTGTCAAGAACATACTCGTGAAGAGTTAATGGAAAGCCTCCGAGCCACTCTGAAAGAGGCACTTGAATTTAACCGTCAAGACGCGCTCTCTGCGATAGGAACTGGATATGTAGAAGAAAAAATTGCTATATGAAACGCAATGATCTGCTGAAGCATCTACGGTCGCAAGGATGTGAATTTATCAGAGAAGGAAGTCGCCACTCATGGTGGTGGAATCCAGAACAAAACAAACGTTCATCTGTGCCGCGGCATACAGAAATCAACGATAACCTTGCAAGAAAGATATGCAAGGACCTTGGCATAAAACAAATAAAGTAAGCCCAAACAAGACATTCCATATAGAAAAGGGGACAGGCTACTTTTTGAGAAATGAAAACGGAAAAGGGGACGGTTCTAATTAAATGAAAAAGATGCAAACAAGAAAATGGGAATAATAAATACACCCGTTCTCTTTAAGCGACTTAAGGGATCGCGAGAAACTGCACCCCTCCCTGCGAGATTGGCCGTTGTGGCATAATATAGATAAAAAGGAGAAAAATAAAAATGAAAGAAAAGTTAACGGCAATATTTCAAAAATCGCCATACGGATATATTGGCTTTATTGAAGAACTTCCAGGAGCGAATACTCAAGGCAAAACACTTGAAGAAGCAAGAAAAAATTTAATTGAAGCGGTCCAGCTTATTTTGGACGCCAACAGACAACTTTTTGAAGAAGAACTTAAGGGTTTCGAAATTATAAAAGAAGACTTCGGAGCAGTAACGGTTTGAAGCGAAAAGATGTAATCCGACATCTTGAGTTAAACGGATGCGAATTCCTACGAGAAGGTGCAAATCATACGGTATATGTAAATCGCAGAAAAAAGAAGGCGAGCACCGTTCCCCGTCACAGAGAAATTGATAAATATCTTGTCACGAAAATATGTAAAGACCTTGAAATACCAAAGCCATAACATTTCACTCCACAGTATATAGAAAAGGGTATAGAAAAGGAAAATGGTATAGAAAAGGGGACGGGCTACTTTTTGAGAAATGAAAACGGAAAAAGGGACGGTTGTTTTAAGTAAAAATTATTTTTGCCCTGAGGGACGTAGGTGAAAATTGACACTTTTCATGATGAATGGATGGGAGATTCAGGGGGCAATTCTTCAATCGTTACATTTTCCAAGAAGCCGTTTGAATAAATTCAGAAAAAGGAGACAAGAAGATGAAAGACAAAGTGCCTGTATCAGTGGTCGTAATTGCTAAAAATGAAGAAAAGAACCTGTTAGATTGTCTCTCTACGGTGAAATGGGCTGATGAAGTTATTCTTTTTGACGATGGAAGTACCGACAAAACAGCGGAGATAGCCAGAGAACTTGAGGCAAAGGTGGTAAAAGGAAACCTTGCTAACGAAGGGGCTAAAAGAAACTTTGCCTACGGTCAGGCAAGAAATGAGTGGGTTTTGAGTCTTGATGCTGACGAAAGGGTGAGTCCAGAATTGGTTACAGAGATTACTTCTCTTCTGAAGAGAAAAGATATTTTTCATAAAGGATTTTCTATACCGCGTAGAAATTACATTGGTAATTATTGGATTCGCCATGGTGGTTTTTATCCGGCTGGACAACTGCGTCTTTTCAAGAAAGATGTTTTTTCCTATGAAGAGACGACGGTTCATCCCCGTGCTTTCTTAAAAGGAAGTTGTGGGCATTTAAAAAGTGATTTAATCCATTATTCCTGGAAAAATTTCAATCACCTTTTTGCCAAGTTAAATAGCCAGAGTGACTTGGAAGCAAAAAAGATGTTAAACAAAAAGAAAGTTGGTCTGGGACATTATCTCTATAGAGCAATAGACCGATTTGTCAGAAGATATTTTGTCAAAAAGGGCTATCGTGATGGCTTTATTGGTTTTATTATGGCTTTTCAAGACAGTCTCTACCAGATATTTTCCTATGCAAAATACTGGGAGATGAAAAGAAATTAATAATATCATACAACATATCGTTATTTAACTACCTTTTTTGCTTCTTCAAATTCAATATAAACTGCATCTATTTCTTCGTTATGAGTTAGGTTCAATTTTATCATCTCTTAAAAATAAAATGTATACACAGTAATTACTGTCACTACCTTCTTTTCCATCGCTATTATCGGCATTACCTGTTTTTCTCCTAATTTTCACCTACTTTTAAGTGGGGGAGTAGTATAAATACCACACCACACCTAAAAGAAAAAATATTTCTTGAAAAAAGTTTAATTTAGTAATATAATAAAAGAATAAAAAGGGGATATAATGTTACATACTATATTACTTGCATTACATATTATAATTTCTGTGCTTCTTGTTATTTCTGTTCTTATGCAACCCGGGAGAGGAGAGGGGCTTTCAGAAGCTTTTGGAGTAACTTCTACACAGAAGTTTTTTGGTGCACAGACAAATGTAGTACTTGCAAAGATTACTGCTGTTCTTGCAGGTCTTTTTTTGATATCCTGTCTTACAATGGGTGTTGTTCAGAAAAATGCCGCTGATTCACTGATGCAACGAAGAAGATCTGTCCCTGCAGTACCAGAAACAAGACCTGTAAGTCCGGAAATACCTGAAACGACCCAGCCACCGCCTCAGGGTGAGCCTTAAAAAACCTGTTATACAAACCACACAATGAGACTAATATTTAAGATATTACTTCTAACATCCTTGTTCTTGGGAGCCTGCCAGAAAAAAAATGAAGAAGTTTCTATTCAAGAGCCGGTTGGCCCTATCACCCCATCCTATGGAGATGCAATTGTAGTCGGTTCTATTGCAGATGCCTTAAATCTTGTTCCGATAATCGCCTCAGATGGTGCCTCACATGAGATCTGTGGGCTTATATTTAATGGTCTTGTAAAATATGATAAGAATTTGAATCTTACAGGAGATCTTGCAGAATCCTGGGAGATTTTAGACGATGGACTTACAATAATTTTTCATTTAAGAAAAGATGTAAAATGGCATGATGGTGTTCCTTTTACAGCAGACGATGTTCAGTTCACATTTAAGAAACTTACGGACCCACAGGTAAGGACCCCTTACAGTGGAGATTTTGAAAGAGTAAAATCCCTTGAGGTTTTGGATAAATATACTGTAAGAGTAAAATATAGTGAACCTTTTGCCCCAGCACTTGAAAGCTGGGGTATGTCCATAATACCAAAACACCTACTTGAAAAAGAAGACCTAAATGCAACAGAATTTTCAAGAAATCCCATTGGCACTGGTCCTTACAGATTTTTTTTATGGGATACAGCAGAAAAAATAGAACTTGTCGCAAATAATTCATACTTTGGAAAAAGACCTTACATAGACAGGTATATATACAGAGTAATACCTAATGCCGCATCTATGTTTCTTGAACTTCGGGCAGGCGGTATTGACCAGATGGGACTTAACCCTTTTCAATACACAAAACAGACTGGCACAAAATTCTTTAAAGAAAATTTTAATAAATTTAGGTATCCGGCTTTCACATATACGTACTTAGGATATAATCTTTCAAATCCACTCTT
Source organism: bacterium Unc6 (assembly GCA_013626165.1). Taxonomy (NCBI): domain Bacteria; kingdom Pseudomonadati; phylum Candidatus Omnitrophota; genus Candidatus Velesiimonas; species Candidatus Velesiimonas alkalicola. The sequence goes on along the minus strand of NDHX01000004.1, from coordinate 35,949 downwards.
TTCAGATATAAGAGTAAGAAAGGCCATAAATTTAGCAATAGACAAACAGGAGATTATAGATGGAGTTCTTTATGGGCTTGGAAGACAGATCACAGGGCCTTTTATACCGGGAAGTTGGGCATATAATGAAGATGTCCAACCCTCTGCCTTTGACCCTGAAAAGGCAAAGGAATTGTTAAAAGATGCAGGCTGGGTTTATAAAAACGGAGTCTTAAGAAAAGATGGAATGCCTTTTAGGTTCACACTCATTACAAATCAGGGAAATGAGCCGAGAAGAATGGCATCTGAGATAATACAAAGAAGGTTAAAAGCAATCGGGATGGATGTCAGAATAAATATAATTGAGTGGAAAAGTCTTATCAATGAGTTTATTGGTAAAAGAAAGTTTGATGCAGTCCTTTTAGGCTGGTCATTGAGCAGGGACCCTGACCTATATGATATCTGGCATTCATCAAAAACAAAAGAAGGAGAATTTAATTTTGTTGGATATAAGAATCCAGAAGTTGACAGACTTATAGAAGAAGGAAGGGCAACCTTTGATAAGGAAAAAAGAAAACAAATCTACCACAGAGTGCATAAAATCCTCTATGATGAACAACCGTACTGTTTTCTGTTTAACCCAGACTCATTGCCGATTGTCCATAAAAGATTTCATAACATAGAGGTTGCACCCGCAGGCATAGGGCATAATTTTATTTATTGGTATGTTCCCAAAAAATTACAAAGATATAGAGGTTTTGAAAGATAACTTTGAAAAACTTTATAAAATTATGTGCCGATGACCCCGTAAAATATGATTTTAGTATTACAAGATTTGGAATATGGGGAAGCAACTTAAAAGGGCAAGTGGCAACTGGTGCCCTGGTGCTCTGATGCCTGGGAAGGGGAATATGTGTTACTTAAAAGAGTCTGCAAAGATTCATTTTAATGAGTTCCTTCAGCCCCTGATAGATTCAAGCAGGGGTAATTGCTCTTTCAGGCGCCGTTCTGAACCATTCCTTTTGCTCAAGGGTGAACTTCCGCGAAGAGATGACACATTACAGTGTCACTTCTGGCTTCGCCCTCATAATGACATCTCCTGTTTCTGTAAGAAGACTATGAAAGATTGGGTTGGGAGATCCGACCCCCGAGTCGCTCCTACATTAAATTAGAAAGAGATTACTATGCGTCAGAAAGTAAGTATAATTGGTGCGGGTAATGTTGGTGCAACTATGGCAATGAAATTAGCGGAAAAAGATTTTGCAGATATCATTTTAGTTGATATTATCGAGGGGATGCCGCAAGGAAAAGGATTGGATATAACCCAGACCGGTCCGATAGATAGTTATGATACAAAAGTTATTGGAACCAATTCCTATACGGATACGCAATATTCCGATATTGTTATCATAACTGCTGGCGTTCCGCGAAAACCGGGAATGTCCCGCGATGATTTATTGGAAGCAAATTATAATATCGTTAAACCGGTGACCGAACAGGTCGCACAATATTCGCCAAACGCGATCCTGATTATAGTCGCGAACCCGTTAGATGCAATGGCGCAGTTAGCATATAAAACCAGCGGATTTTCGAAAAGTCGAGTTATGGGGATGGCAGGAATTCTTGATACTGCCCGATTCCGCACTTTTATTGCGATGGAATTAAATGTTTCTGTTGAAGATGTTTATGCATTAGTTCTTGGTGGGCACGGAGATACGATGGTGCCATTGGTGCGATATTCTACGGTAGCCGGAGTTCCTTTACCAGAAATTTTGTCGAAAGAAAAATTAGATATGTTAATTCAGCGGACTCGGAATAGCGGCATGGAAATCGTTAAACTACTGAAAGCAGGGGGCGCTTATTATGCGCCGGCAAGTGCAGCAGTACAAATGGTTGAAGCAATTATTTTGAATAAAAAACGAATTCTACCATGCGCTGCATATCTGGAAGGGGAATATGGTATCAACGGCTTATTCGTTGGCGTACCGATTAAACTAGGAGCTAATGGAATTGAAGAAATTATCCAATTGAGACTTACTCCAGAGGAAAATGCTGCGTTAAAGAAATCCGCAGCCACAGTTGAAGAACTAATTAAAATTATGGAAAAATTCTAGATTACAAACCAAATGCACTAAGAAAAGCAGACTTCAAAAAGCATTGTGATACCAGGAATATTTAATAAGAATGTGTAAAAAATATTGCAGGTGCAGTTATAAGAGTGGCAAAAGGCAAAGACTATAAATTTATTGGTATGGAACAGATTAAAAAGAGGTATAGATAATGAAAAGTTTTTTATTTTTTTTTCTATCTACTGCTTGTTGTTTATCATTCCCTGTGTTTGTACATCCCTATACGCAGACAAGGGTTTTGTTAGGGACAACTGTTTCAATAACAATTATTGAAGAACAGCAAACTGCTCAAAAAGCCTTTGCGTCTGCATTTGAAGAAATAAAAAGAATTGAAAAAATAATGAACTGGTTTGACTCAGAAAGTTGTGTCTCTAAACTTAACAGAGACGGTGCTAACTTTCCGGTGGAAGTATGTGAAGATCTTTTTAAAATAATTGAAATGTCACAAAACTTTTCAAAAGGCACTGACGGCATATTTGACATTACAGCAACATCTTTGAAAAGAAAGGATGGGTGGAAAAACATAATATTAGACAAACAAAACAGGACGGTATTTTTTAAGGACAAAGATGTGAAAGTTGATCTCGGCGGGATTGCAAAAGGTTATGCAATAGACCGTGCTGTGGATGTTCTTAAAAAATTAGATATAAAAAGCGCACTTATAGATGGCGGAGGAGATATAAGAGTGGTCGGAAAAGGCAGGAATGGAAAACCGTGGAACATAGGTTTAATGGATCCCATTGACGATAAAAAAATATTAGGAACACTTTCCCTATCTTCCAGCATTGCAACATCAGGGAATTATTTAAGAGAACACATCATAGATACCAGTAGTGGTGAATCTGCAAACACTGATGTTATAAGTTCTTCTATCATTACAGATAATTGCGCAAAAGCACAGGCACTTGCAAAGGTACCCATAATAGCAGGACTTTCAGGACTTAAATACTTAAAAGATGTGTCTATTATATGTGTAGTAAAACAGCACGGGAAAACATATGTTTTAATCTCAGAAGATATAGAGTTTATCCCAAGAAAGGGTGTAGAGGTTAGGATAATAAGATAGGCAACGGGCAACAGGTGCCCTGGTGCTCTGGTGCTCTGGTGCTCTGGTGCCCTGGTGACTGGCGTAAGAGGTAAAGATAGAGGATAAGGCTGAGGATGGCGGAGTTTCCAGAAGTTTTAAGATTTCAAAAGGACCAGATATTTAATTTTGAAGATATCTTAAACAGTTTTGTGATTTTAGGATATAGGTGGAAAGATTGTGTTGAATTGCCCGGGGATTTTTCGCACAGAGGATATATAATTGATATATTTGCCTTTGATAGAATACATCCTGTAAGGTTTGAACTTTTTGATAACAGGATAGAAAGGCTCACGGCTTTTAATCATAAAGACGGCAACATAATTGAAGAATTGAATGTTGTTATCATTGTCCCTGCAGGGATAAAAAGTCTTAGTTCTTTGCAGTTTAAGTCCTTCATAGAATCTGAAAACATAAGTAAATTTACAGATTTTGAAGAGGGGGATTTTGTTGTCCATTTTCAGCATGGCATAGGAAAATATTTAGGGAGGAAAAAACTTAAATGTCCTGAAAAAGAAGAATTAAAGAATTATCTTGTTGTTGAATACAGGGATAAAAACAGGCTCTATGTTCCAATTGAAGATATTTCAATGGTAAGAAGATATGTCGGCATTGATAAAAGAGCTCCGAACTTAAGTAGATTGGGAACAAAATTCTGGGAGAAGACAAAACAAAAAGCATACAGAGCTGTTCAGTCTCTTGCCTCTGGACTTGTGATGCTTCAGGCAGTAAGGATTTCAAAAAAAGGATTTGCATTTTCAAAAGATGGTCTGTGGCAGGAAGAGTTTGAATCGGGGTTTCCATACACAGAAACGCCCGACCAGATAAGGTCGTGGCTTGAAACAAAAAAAGATATGGAAATGGAAAAGCCGATGGACAGGCTTATCTGCGGAGATGTTGGTTATGGTAAAACAGAAGTAGCACTTCGCGCAGCATTTAAGGCTGTGATGAGCAATAAACAGGTTGCAATACTTACCCCTACAACACTTCTTGCAGAACAGCATTGCCTTATATTCAAGCAGAGGTTCAAGAATTTCCCTGTTGAAATAAGTATGCTTTCAAGGTTTGTGACACCGCATCAACAGAAGGCAACAGTATTGGCAGCATCAGAAGGCAAAACCGATATTGTCATAGGAACACACAGGCTTCTTTCATCAGATATGGGTTTTAAAGATTTAGGGCTTGTTATAATTGATGAGGAGCAAAGATTCGGTGTAAGGCATAAGGAAAGGTTTAAAAGGTTAAGACTTCTTGTAGATGTTCTTACGCTTACCGCAACACCCATACCACGAACACTGTATATGAGCCTTACGGGTGTAAGGGATATGTCTATTATCAATACACCGCCTCTTTCTCGTATCCCTGTAAAAACAACAGTTTGCCGGTTTTCAGGCGACATTGTAAGAGAAGGCATATTAAAAGAAATTAAAAGAGGCGGACAGGTATTTTTTGTGCATAACAGGGTTGAAACAATAGAAGGGGTTGCTAAAAAAATTTCTTCTATTGTTCCGGGTGTAAAAATTGCATCTGCCCACGGACAGATGCCAGGGCGGGTTCTGGAAGATGTTATGAAACAATTTTTACAAAAAAATATCAGTGTCCTTGTTTGCACCTGTATCATAGAGTCCGGGCTTGACATACCAAATGCAAATACGATATTTATAGATAATGCAGATATGTTCGGACTTGCAGACCTTTATCAATTAAGAGGAAGAGTAGGAAGGTCAGATATCCCAGCCACCTGCTATCTTTTAGTGCAGGACAGGAGCATCCTTACATCAGATGCGAAGGAGAGGCTTTCTTGTATGGAAAAATGGACAGAGCTCGGCTCTGGTTTTCGTGTTGCTATGGAAGACCTGCAGATAAGAGGTGCCGGAAATCTTCTTGGGATAGAACAAAGCGGACATATAGGTGCGGTTGGCTTTGACCTTTACTGTAGATTATTGAAAGATGCTATAGAACAGGTAAAAGAAAAAGGAGAAATAACAGATAGTGAAAAAATTACTTTTCTTGATAGAAATAATCTTGCTCGCAGGCCTGAATTGTGCGGCTGCACCTGAGCGGGGTAATTTTGATGCAATAATTGCTATCGTTAACAGTGATATTATAATGGAATCCGATATACAGGAGGCTCTCTTGCCTTTTTTCCTGCAGGAACCGGAAGTGCAGGGCGAAGAATTAGAAAAAAAGCTCGCAGAGTTAAGACAAAATGTGATAAGACAACTTATACAAGAAAAGATGATGTATCAGGAGGCTCAAAGACAGAATATAAAGGTTCAGGATGCGCACATTGAAGGTAAGATTAAAATGTTTGAATCAGAAGCAGGGGGCACAGAAGAGTTTGAGAAAAACCTTAAAGCACAGGGATGGACGAAAAAAAGGTTTAAAAAAAGACTAAAAGAACAGACTGCAATAAGAATAATATTTGATAAAGAAGTTGTGGGTAAAGCCATTGTTACACCCAAAGAGATAAAAGACTTTTATGACCAGCATCCGGAATTTTTTAAAAAAAATGAAGAAGTTTATTTAAGAAAAATTACACTGAGAAAAGAAGAAAATCAGACAGAGGACTCTTTCAATAAAACAGCAGAAGAAGTATCAAGCCTTTTAAGGCAGGGAGAGGATTTTTCAGAGGTTGCAAAAAAATATTCAAAAGATGCGTTTGCAAAAGAAGGCGGAAGTGTGGGATGGATTGAAAAAGGAAAGATGCTGAAAGAAATAGAAGACATTGTTTTTTCGCTTAAACAGGAACAGACATCAAATCCTATCAAGATCAATTCTAATTATTATATCTTTAAAGTAGAAGATCACCGTCCGGGCTATGCCATATTATTTGAAGAAGCACAGGACAAAATAAGAATGACTTTAGAAAAAGAAAAAATACAAGACAGGTTTTCAGAATTTATAGGGGAACTTTTGGCTCAATCATATATAACAGTGAAGGAAAAATAAAACAACAAATAAAAAAAAGAACAAAGCATCTGAAATATTGACTACTAAACAAATGGCTGAATATCTACAAATGGATGAGGCAACTGTCTATCGCCTCGCAAGAAAAAGAAAAATCCCTGCCATCAAAATCTTGGGTCAGTGGCTGTTTTTATAACAATCAGGTAATTTAAAGTTTCTCTTACCACTCCTTCTCAAAACTATCAAAATCCTTAACAGGTGCCACAAATTTTGAGTCTCTTATAAGTTCAAACCTCTTTTTAGCACTTCTTATCTTAATTTTTTCATCGGATTTCAATTCATAAATATTATTAGTTCCTTTGGTTTCAACTACAAAGTAAATTTTTTCGGAAGTTACACCATTCTGAACTTTTTCTATTACAATCGCCCAGTCAGGTGTGTAATTCCCTGCAGGCGTTTCTATTGAATACCAATCAGGCAGTTTTATGAATAATTTTATCCGGGAGTCTTTATTAAGTGCCTTAGCAAACTCTTCTTCTATATTTGATTCTTTAATTATCCCATCATAAATTGATTTTTGTACTTTTAATACATATTTACCATAACTCGCCACTTCCTCCCTTAAAAGACCAACATCATAACTTTCTTCCAAATTGATATATTTAATATCCTCAACTTCAGATTGTTTTTTACACTCTTTAATAACTTCTATGACCATATCTTTATATTTTTGAGGATTCACAAATAAAAGATGAAGATTATTACAACCTTCTAATATCTTAAATATTGTATTTTTAGTTAAACTGGTTTCTCTTTCAATGCAGGGTATAAGATTAAGGACTTTGGTTATCTCCGTTTCTTCCGATGCTTTTCTAATAAATTCCTCTTCAATGTCTTCATAGCTTATTTTATCTACTCTAACTTTTTTAATGCTTATTTCTGGCTTTTTTATTTCAATTTTTTGTAAATCCTTGATACATTGCGCTGTGAATTTACCACCATCTATATTTACAATATACTTTGCTTTCGGAGATACTCTATTCCATAAATTTTTAAATAAATCTCCTTGAATTACCTCATCCTTACGCTTTATTTTTATCCTTTGCCTTCTTTCTTCAACAGGTGGTGCTTCAACGCCTGCTTCTTCTCGGTATTCTATCTGTAATCTTTCTAAATATTCCCTATAACTTTCATTTGTAATCACAGTCAATAAGTTTATATCTCTATCCTGAATTCTATCCCCATTCTGGTCAACTGGTAATCTTAAACCTCTCCCGATTTCCTGTCTCTTTTTAATTTCTGAAGAAGAGTAAGCAAGAGTGCAAATATTAAATACATTCGGATTATCCCAGCCCTCTCTCAAAGCAGAATGGGAAAAAATAAACTCTACCGGTTCCCCCAACGAAAGCAATCTCTCTTTATCCTTCATAATCAAATCGTATGCTGACTCATCTTCTTCAATACTTTTATCCCTTTTCATCTTTGAAAAATAACCACTATGAACCTTCTTTACATCAAAACACCCCGTCCCTTCGGGACACCCCTCTACAAGAGGGGAATATTGATTCTCAATAAATTTGTTAAACTCTTCTTCAAAAATTCGTCGGACAATCCCATCTTCCAATAGATAATCATCAACTCTATTTAGAAAAAACAGACTTAACACTTTAATCCCTTTGGGATTTAATTGTTTCTTTTTGTCTAAATGCTCCCTTACCGTTTCCCTTACCATAAAACGAATTATCTCATCTTCATCTATTGAAGATTTTCCTTCGTAAATTTTCACACCATTAGGAAAAGAGATATACCCTGCACCTTTGTTTATTTCACTTGTGATAAAGCCATTATAATAGGAATTATCTGTCTTATTTGATAGATCATCACCGTGTTTAATCGTTATCATCTTAAACTTTATACCGTCTTTTGTATTAGCAAAAACTTTGACTTTTGCTCTTAAGCCACTTGATGTTGATTCTATTCTTTCTAAAATAATTTTTTTACTGCTTGGGTCTCCTTCTTCTGTAATAGACAGGACTTCTATTTTTTTAACTAATCCGAAATTATACGCATCATAAGGAGTTAATTTATAAACAAGATTATAAATATCTCTGTGGGTTGCAGAGTAGCGTAATACAAAAAGTGGATTCAACTCAGATAAACCCCACAAAGTTGCTTCTCCGCCCATCTTTTGAGGCTCGTCAAGAATAACGATGGGTTTTGTCTCTTTGATAATCTCAATTGGTTTATCTCCCATTTTATCGTGAATATTATGGATTATATTTATATCCTTATTAAAGGCATCTCTTGTAATAACCATAACCTGAAGGTTGGTATCTTGACCAAACATCCGAACCATTACGAGATTGTCCGATTTATAAGAAAAATAGGTATAAGGTAAATTCTCACACAACTGTTTAAAATGTTCTTTCGTAATATCCAAAGTTTTTAAAACTCCTTCTTTTATAGCAACCGATGGAACTACAATAATGAACTTTGTCCATCCGTATTTCTGATTTAATTCTAAGATTGTCCTTAGATATACATAGGTCTTTCCAGTTCCCGTCTCCATTTCAACAGTAAAATTATAAGGTTCTTTCAAATCGTCTGCGTTAGATAATGGAAGTCCATTTTTCTTTTGAGTCTCTTGTAGATTTTCAAGGATTTTTTCTGAAGGTATATCTATTAAATTAGGAATAATCTGGAATGTATAAACAAATGACTTCTCCCTCTGACCTTTAAATAAATCAACAACAGAATTTATTGCATCAATCTGGAAATCTAATTTTGAATCAAATTTTAACTTTAACATTTTATGGCTCAATTTCTTTCTGTATCCTTTGAAATTTTTCTTTAAATGCAGGAAGTTCAAGTTTAATAATGTTCCATATAACAGAAAAATCTATACCAAAATACTCATGAGATATTCTATTTCTTAAGCCAATAATGCCTTTCCAATCAATATCCTTGTAAGCATCTCTCATATTTTGCGGAATATTTTTTGAGGCTTCTCCTATTATCTCAAGGTTTCTGATAACCGCGTCAATTGTTTTTCTGTCGCTTTTGAAATTATCAAAATTCATATCTTTCACATATCCCTCTATTAAACCCATTGATTCCAAAACATCTTCAAGAAAAAGTTTCCAGTCCCTTTTAGACATAGATCAATTCCTCCATTACATATCTTCGGCGATTTGGTTTTATAGCCTCGGGTGTTAACAGGTCAACTTTAATGCCTAAGATTTCTTCCAGATAATCTGCAAGATGGATGAAAAGTAAACCTACTGGTTTCTTAAATTCAACCAGTATATCTATATCACTTTCTGCACCTTGTTCGTTTCTCACATAAGAACCAAATATGGCTATATTTTTTACATTATATTTTTCTTCAAGTTCTCTTTTATGCAGGTTAATAATTCTTTTTAATTCTTCTAAATTCTTCATATCTACATCATCTCCATTGTTTATATCACCTTTAATCTCACAAAAGCACTCAAATTTATTTTGTTGTTATCTGTTAATGCTTTGTCTATAAAGACAAACATTTTTCCTTTATATTTTGAAGTTCTTATTTCTTCTATGGTCTCAGGAGTAAATTTGTCTTTAAGAGAGATATAAAAATCTAAGTTTTGTTCTTCATCCTTAACATAATAAAATTCGTCGTTTTTAATCTTTATCTTTTCAATTTTAGAGTTTAGATTTAATCCTTCTTTCAGCATTACTTCATAAATAACATCAATCTTTTGCCAGTTAGGAACTAATGGTTGTTCAACAAACATACCAAGCCACTCTAAATATCTCTTTTTTAACTCTTCTTTATTTTCACTTGGGTCAAATTCAAATTCATCTTTAAGATTGAAGTTTGATTTATCAAGTTTGAAGACCTTGAACCCAAACACTACCCCGTCAGGCTTCGCCTGCCACCCCTTCATAGAAGGGGAATTCCCCTCTTTCAGAGGGGTGTCCCGCAGGGACGGGGTGTTCTCTTTCTTATACCTTTCTGATACTCTCCTTAATCTTTCAATACAGATATCTGCAACAGTTGGAAACTGTTTTTTAATTTCTTCATCTAAAACTTCTTCATCAAGTTGAACAAGAATAAATTTTCTGTTGCCTCCATCTTCTTTGTTTAAGTTCCAGACAGCGTGTCCTGTTGTGCCTGAACCGGCGAAGAAGTCGAGGATGAGGGAATCTGAGGAAGTAGAAATTTCAATCAACCATGATATAAGTTCAAGAGGTTTGGGATTGTCATATGTTAATTTACCGTTGAATAAATTTTTCAATTCTCTATTACCTTGTGTCTGGGAAATATTTTTAATTAAGGAAGAAGGAGTTACAGGCTGTGGTTCATTTAAAAATCTTTTCAATCTTGGTATAATTGTACCGTCACCCCAATATATTCTATTATCTCCATCCAATTGTTTAAATTCTTCTTCTGTTATATGCCACTGTCTCGTTATATTTATCCCTTTTGGAGTTGTAACAGTGTAATAATTTTTACCTTTAGGGTTTGATTTTTCTTCAGACTTACATAATTCACAACTTATCCAATTCCCCCGAAGGTCATTATCAGGATTAGCATATTCATTTTTGAATTCCTTAATTCTTAAAGGCTTACCAAATAGAATCTTATTTATATTTTTATATCCCACTAAAATATATTCATTGTCCACTCTAAATCGTGTTGTCATTTTCATTTTCCCTTGCCCTGCTGTTCCTGTTTCAGGAATTTTATACCAAATCATCATTTCTACATTCTCCTCCCCAAAAATCTCATCAATAATTTTTCGTAAGTTGTGAACCTCGTGGTCATCAATTGAGATAAAAATAACTCCATCATCTCTTAATAAACTTCTTGCTAAAAATAATCTCGGATAGATAAAATTGAGCCAGTCAGAATGGTATCTACCACTTGCTTCTGTATTCGTAGTGAGTTTTTGCCCTTCACTGTCAATCTGTCCTGTTTTTTCTAAGTAGTCTTTTAATGGTTCCTTAAAATTATCACGATAAATAAAATCTTTACCTGTGTTATAAGGCGGGTCAATATAAATCATCTTGACTTTACCAAAATATGGTTTAAGCAAAAGTTTAAGTGTCTCTAAATTTTCACCAACAATTACAACATTTTCTGTCCTATCAAAATCAACTGACTTCTCTTTATCTGGTTTTAAAGTTCCATAAGCAGGTGCTTGGATAAGTTTAAATAAATTGCTTTTCCCAGCCCAGTTAAAATAAAACCTATCATCTTCCTTTTCAATGATTTCGCCACTTAACAATGTCTTCAACTTCTCAAAATTAACTTTACCATCCTCAAATACTTCAGGATAAATTTTATTTAATCCTTCCTTAATATCTATCTTCACCGACTTATTAATTTTTTCACTCATCTTTTCACTCCATTTTATCAAAATTTTTTAAACTTCCTTCAGCAAGCCAATTATCAATTACATCTTTTTTAAACCGCCACTGACCCAAGATTTTGATGGCAGGGATTTTTCTTTTTCTTGCGAGGCGATAGACAGTTGCTTTATCCATTTGTAGATATTCAGCCAGTTGTTTAGTAGTCAATATTTCAGGTGCTTTGTTCTTTTTCATATTTATAAAAATTGTATGTTAAAATCCATTTCTATCCTCTTTTGTCTTAATTATTATACAGAAATAAGAAAGAAAAGTCAAGAAAAATTTTTGAAAGACCCTTGCCGAAAAAATTTCTTAAAGGGTGGGGGGTGGGAATAACGGAAAAAAGAGCGTCATATTTGCCCTACAATTGAATTTTCAGAACAGGGTAATGATTTTATACCTGCAAAAACAGTCCACTCTTATTTTTTAACTAACACATCATCCCTTTATTTTGTATCTATTACCAGTTAATTGTTTTTTATTCCGGTTTCATGGTATGCCACCTGGTATTAGACTGGTATGCAAAGCCTATCTTAAACAACATCTCCTCATCAAATGCCCTGCCTATGATCTGCATACCAATGGGAAGTCCTGAAGAAGTAAATCCACAAGGAACAGAGATCGCAGGAAGGCCCGCCAAATTTATTGAGATAGTAAATATATCAGAAAGATACATTGAAAGAGGGTCCTTTATTTTCTCTCCTATTTTAAATGCAGGTGTGGGAGAGGTAGGCATAATTATACAATCGCATACCTTAAATGCATCTTCAAAATCCTCCTTTATAAGTGTTCTTACCTTCTGAGCCTTAATATAATATGCTTCATAATATCCGCTTGAAAGAACATATGTTCCCAGAAGTATTCTTCTTTTTGTCTCACTGCCGAAACCGATGCTTCTACTTTTTGAAACCATCTCAATGGCGCCTAAGCCCTCGGGTTCTTCTGCCCTGTAGCCATATCTTACCGCATCAAATCGGGCAAGGTTTGAACTTGCTTCAGCAGTTGCAATGATACAATATGTTGCAACTGAATATTCCATATGCGGAAGTTGTATCTTGATAATTTTACCACCAAGTTTTTGTAAAAGGTTTATTGCTTCTTTAACAGAATCTTCAATTTCTTTATCAAGTCCTTGAGCAAAACATTCTTCGGGCACACCTATTTTTAAGCCTTTTACGCTTTGTATTAAGCTCTTTGAATAATCCGGAACCGGAATGTCTACACTTGTAGAATCTTTTGGATCGTACCCTGCAATTGTCTGAAGGAGCATTGCAGAGTCCTCAACAGTTCTTGTTATGGGCCCAATCTGGTCAAGCCCAGATGCAAATGCAATAAGTCCGTATCTTGATACCCTTCCATATGTGGGCTTCAATCCAACTACACCGCAAAATGATGCAGGCTGCCTGATAGAACCTCCTGTATCTGAACCGAGTGCACAGACTGCCTCTCCCGATGCAACAGCAGCAGCAGACCCACCGGATGAACCACCGGGAACCCTTGTTTTATCCCAGGGATTTTTTGTAATTTTATAAAAAGAGGTTTCTGTAGATGAGCCGAACGCAAACTCATCCATATTGGTTTTCCCAAACGGAATTGCACCCGCTTCTTTTAACTTCTTTATAACAGTCGCATTATAGGGAGGCTTAAAACCTTCAAGTATTTTTGATGCACAACAGGTGGGAATGCCCTGTTCACATATATTATCTTTTATCGCAACAGGTATACCGGATAGAGTTTTATCTTTCGGAGCGACCCTTGCACACAGAAGCGCAGATTCTAAACTTAAATGAACATATGCCCCTATATTTATGTCATTCTGTTTTATAATTTCTGACATTTTTTTAATTAAAACGCAAGATTTTTCTTTGTCATTTTTTATCTGTTTTATTGTTCTAAATTCAGGTTTCATTTACTTTGCCCTTAAGATATAATTTTAGGAACCTTAAAACACCCTCTTTCTTTTGATGGTGCATTTGATAGTACATTTTCAACAGAAAGACTTTCTTGCAATTTGTCTTCCCTTAAAACATTTTCAACAGATATTGCATGGAAAGTCGGTTCAACATCTCTTACATCCAATTGATTCAGTTTATCTATATATGATAATACATCTGCTAATTGTCTTTGATATAAATTAATCTCTTCTTCTTTTAAAGAAAGCCTTGCAAGACCTGCCACGCTTAAAACTGTTTTTTTATCTATCATACTGATGTTCCGTCACCTGCACGCCTTCGCCTGTGTTCCGTATTCTATTTTTTTACGATATACGAAATACGGTACACAAACGATGGCTTTTAATTACCTTTGCATAAATAATGGAAAAATATCTTCAGCGATAAATGGGATAAATGGGGTCAACTCTATTTTCTTTTTTAATAATACTACATTGGTTTTTTAGAGAAAATAGAGTTGACCCTATTTATATTTTTATGCAAAGGTCAATAATTACCTGTTCTGACGATACTACGGTTTATGTCCATAAGATGTTCTTTTTTTATTCCAATGTCAATAAAATCCCACGGAAGTTTTTCATCCAGGTTTTTTTCACATAAACATCTTTCTACATCAATCCCATTTTTTTTAAGTGCTATATCCCAGATGTCCTGCTTAAAATGTTCATTCCATGCATCAAATCTGGCGCCATTTTTCCATGCCCATTCAATTACATCCGCAATCTTTTCATTGCCTCTGGCTATGAGAGCCTCAAGAATGCTTGTCTTTGGATTATGGAAATCAGTCTTTATTCTGCTTCCGACTAATTTTTTCTGTATGATGTCTATTTTATGGTATATCTGTTCTTCTGAACACATCTTTTCCCACTGAAACGGTGTATGAGATTTTGGAACAAATGTTGAAACGCTTATTGTAACATTCGTAGATTGCCTTGCAATTTTTTTTCCTTCTCTTGAAACTTTTAGAGAAATCTCTGCAATTTTTTCCACATCTTCATCTGTTTCTGTTGGAAGTCCAATCATAAAATACAGTTTAATTTTCCCCCAGCCCTGTTTATATGCAGATGCCACGCAGTCTAACAAAACCTGTTCATTTATATCTTTGTTTATAACCCTCCTCATTCTGTCTGTTCCTACCTCTGGTGCAAATGTAAGCCCTGTTTTATAAATCTCCTTCAAAAGAGAGGGAAATTTCTGCACAGTCTTATCTATACAAAGAGACGGGAAAGATATTCCAACGCCGAGGGTTTTAAATTTCTCTATCATTTTTTGAAGAAGGCCGTATGAAGAGCTGTAGCATCCTGACGAAAGTGAAAGAAGCGAAATTTCTTCATAACCTGTGGTATGGTATAAGTCTTCTGCAAGCTGAATAATTTTTTCCACAGACCTTTCTCTTCTTGGTCTATTCACAAAACCAGCCTGACAGAATCTGCATCCGCCGGTGCATCCTCTCATAATCTCAATTGCAATTCTATCGTGAACAATACATATGTTCGGAACAACAACAGAGGTGGGGAAAAAAACATCATCAAGGCTATCAACCTTTTGTGCAACTATGGCAACAGTATCGGTATTATGCAAACAAGGAACATAAACACCAGATACTTTTGATAATTCTTCCAGGGCTGCTTTTTTTGAAAATCCCTGTTTTTTTAATTGATAGAATAATTTTAATATTTTTTCAAATACTATCTCGCCATCTCCGATTACAAAAGCATCTATGAACCTTGAAATAGGACAAGGATTGTATACGGCTGAGCCTCCTGCAATAATAACAGGATCTTTTTCAAGTCTTCTATCGGAACGGATATTTAGACCTGAAAGTTCAAGCATATTTAAGATATTTGTAGCAAGCATCTCATACTGATATGAAAAACCGACTATATCAAAATCCTTTACAGGGGTATATGTTTCAAGTGAATATAGTTTTACACCCTCTTTTCTCATAAGCTCTTCCATATCCGGCCAGGGTGCAAACACTCTTTCGCAGGATATATCAGAGTTCAGATTTCCTATGCTATATAAAATCTTTAAACCCAGATGGCTCATACCCACTTCATATATATCTGGAAAACACAGTGCAACCTTCAAAAAAGCATTATTTTTTCTTATTATGTTCCACTCGTTTCCTACATAGCGAGCGGGCTTTCTTATATTATTAATCAACATTTTTTCAAAAAAATTTTCCATTCTAAAACACAGTTCTTCTTGCCGATATATTCAATATCATTCCTATACCTGCTAACACCACAAGCATATTAGAACCGCCATAACTTATAAGTGGCAAAGGAATACCAACAACAGGCACAAGGCCTATGGTCATAGATATATTTATAACCAGCTGATATAAAATACTTGAAGCCATACCGAAAACAAGCAGTCTTGCAGAAGCATCATGAGTTTGTAGTGCTATTTTTATACACCTGTAAAAAAATATTACGAAAAGCAATATAAGAACAGATGCCCCCAAAAAACCGAATTCCTCACTTAATACTGAAAATATAAAATCCGTATGTTTTTCAGGGACGAAATTTAGTCTATTCTGTGACCCATGCATCCACCCTCTGCCCCAGAATTCACCTGAACCAATAGCAATTCTTGACTGTATAATACTGTAACCTGAACCCAGGGGGTCTTTTTCGGGATTCAAGAATGCAAATATTCTTTGTTTTTGATACTCTCTAAGAAAAGGCCAGATGAGCGGAACGGACACAATTCCCGATATTAACAGCGTCAGGAAGTGCTTCCATTTGAGCCCCCACACCCAGAGCATTACACCTGTAATAAACAAAAAACTAACAGCAATTCCAAGGTTAGGTTGTTTAAGAACAAGTATTGCGGGAAGGATTGCCATAAGAAAGCCTAAAATAATAAGTTTGTAGGAATGCTTCTCGTTCAGCCTTTGTCCTAAATAAGAGGAGAGAATAAGAACAAGACCAAATCTTATCATTTCAGAGGGTTGGAAAGAAACACCTGCAACGGTAAACCACCTTCTTGCTCCTCCTCTTACGGAACCAAAAAAAAGAACCGCTATAAGAAGTAAAAGTCCGGCAGCATATAAATAAGGACCCGCCGCTATCCACTTTTTATAAGGGACAGAAATAACCACAAAACAAACAATAAATCCTATCACTATCCAACAAACCTGCGTAAGAATATAACTCTTGCCTGTTATAAGACTTCTCTGGTATGATGCACTGTAAAGTGTCAGACATCCTATCAATAGAATTAGGATAACACTGCTGATAAGCACAGGGTCAGATTTTTTTATAAGGTTCAACAAATTTTTCATATATTCCGTATCCTGTATATCATAGACCTCGCCCGAACTTCGCATGCCGCAAAAGAAACACACACAAAGAGTACCCGAATCACAAAACTGAAAGGATAATCCACCCCTACCCTCCTTTATAAAAGGAGGGGGGTTTTCCCTACCTACTACCTACTATCTCCTACCTACTATCTACTATTCTCCATCCAATACTGGACAATTTTTTTTGCAATTATTGCAGGCTCTTCTCCGCCACGCCCTCCAAATTCAAGAAACACTGCAAATGCAATCTGCGGATTTTTTACGGGGGCATAACCTATAAACCATGCATGTGATCTGTTATTATCAACCTGTGCGCTTCCTGTTTTACCTGCAACAGAAATCCCATCGCCCCCTGCAAGTCTTCCAGTCCCTCTTCGGACAACATCTTCCATAGCGCCTTTTAAGGGTAAGAAAACTTCCGGGCTTAATATAGATACTTTTTTATTCTGATTGGTTTCTGTTTTTATCAGGCGTGGTTTAAAAGATATCCCATTGTTTGCAACAAGAAGAGCCATATTTGCCATCTGTAGTGGAGTTGTAAGAACATACCCCTGGCCGATACTAATGTTTGCGGTATCTCCTGTATACCAGTCTTCGTTGATTTTCTTTTTCTTCCAGATTCTATCGGGGACAAGTCCACCTTTTTCAAATGGAAGCTCTATACCAGTAGGGCTTCCTAAGTTAAATATCCTTGCATATGTTGATATATTATCTACACCTATCATTTTTCCGATATTTACAAAATATGTGTTGCAAGAATCTGTTATTCCTTTATGAAGATTTACATTGCCATGTGCTCTTGCGCCAAAACAATGAACTCTGTGATTCCCGATATCTATACTTCCGCTACATTGAAATGTTTGGGACGGACTTATAATTTCTTTATCAAGTCCGCTTATTGCTGTTATAATTTTAAATATTGAACCGGGCGGATAAGGCAATAAACTCCTGTTTAACATTATGGATCTTCTATCATTTAATATTTCTGTAACACGATTATCGGATGATACAAAATAATTCGGATTATAAGACGGACTGCTTACCATTGCAAGAATACTTGCGCTGGAACAATCAAGAACAACTATTGAACCCTTTCTGCCAGCAAGCAGGTTTTTCCCAAACTCTTGCAACCCCGCATCTACTGTTAGTCTTATATCTGTTCCGGGTTCAGGTCCTTTCCAACTGAGTGTTCTTATCATTCTTCCTCTGTTATCAATCTCAACCTGCGTTCCTCCGTTTTTCCCTCTTAAAACATCATCCATTGTTTTTTCCAAACCACTTCTTCCTATCCAATCCTCATCTGTTATAAATTCTTCAGTAGTTAGAATCTCAAGCAAGGTGGGCCTTGCTGTATATCCGATAATGTGTGCAAAGGTTTCAGCCTGTGGATAATACCTTCTGAAAACCTCTCTTACTCTTATGCCTGGAAATCTTATATTTTGTTCTTCAATCTTTATTACTTTTGATAATTCAACATCTCTTAAAAGAACAACGGGATAAAACGGTGCAACAAATCTTTCTTTTATCTTTTTATGAAAATATTCTACATCCACGCCACAAATTTTTGCCAGTTCTTTTAATTCTTCCCTGTTCTTTGACAGATCTTGAGGCACTGCAACAAGTTCAAAAAAATGTTTGTCAAAGGCTAAAACCACACCGTTTCTGTCAAGTATATTTCCTCTCGGGGCTACAATCGGAACAAGCCTTATCCTGTTCTTCTCAGATAGCAATAGATACTTTTCATTTTTTAAAACCTGGATATGCCATAGAATAATAATAAGAGTAAAAAGAAAAAGAAATATTCCTAAACCAAAATATTTAATTCTGTTATTCATACTATTTTTTAAGCCTTCCAAAGATATAAAATACAAACGGCGTCAAAAGGGCTATACCAAAAGATTTAATAAAAACATTTTCTAAAATTCTTAAAAGAACAACGGTATCTGTAAATATAAAAAGCAAAGACAGGGATAATACTTTTGCCGCAAGTATTGATAAAAAAGCAATGGACAC
Source organism: bacterium Unc6 (assembly GCA_013626165.1). Lineage (NCBI taxonomy): Bacteria > Pseudomonadati > Candidatus Omnitrophota > Candidatus Velesiimonas > Candidatus Velesiimonas alkalicola. The sequence goes on along the minus strand of NDHX01000004.1, from coordinate 17,172 downwards.
TTGAACAAACCAGGCATCTTTTTTTAATACTCTTGCATATTTTCCCAATATGTGTCCTACCGTTCCCAATGTCCCTGTATGTGTTCCCAAAGGATCTGGGCAAGAAATATCTATAAGAAAACCAACCCAGGCGCCACACCATAACCCATAATCTTTACCCTGAAACAGTATTATATATAAAAAATATAGATAAAGAATTGCTGTTGTTCTAAAAAAAGATATATCAAACCATAGAATCAAGATTGAAAATATCGCAAACCAAAAAGGGTTTAAGTGATACATCCGTGCCTTACTTATCGTATACAGATAACCTCCTCTATCTTTGAAAAATCAACTGCAATTTTAATCCTTATATGACAAAATCTACTCCCGAAGGGGCGCACAACCTCTTCAACCGTTCCTATAAATATCCCCTTTGGATAGAGTCCCCCCATACCTGATGTTACAACAGAATCACCTTTCTGGACATCTGCATCAACAGGGACATATTTAAGTATCCCTTGCCCTTCCATTTTTCCTTCAAAAACCCCCGTTACTCTGCTTCTCTGAACTATTGAATGAACCCTAAAGTTCGGATCCTGTAAAAGTATAACTCTGCTATTTTTATCTCCACTTTCGCTTACAAATCCTACCAATCCTGCTGATGTTAAAACAGGTGAATTTTTTATAATCCCGTCTTTTATCCCTTTATCAATGATAATCGTAGAACTCCACAGAGATGGCTCCTGCGAAACAACCCTTGCAACTGTTGTTAACCTCGGGAAACCGGCCTTTAAAGAAAGCAGCCCTTTCAATCTTTCATTCTCCGATTCAATTTCCCGTAAAAATACCGCCTGATTTTTAAAAACGGCTATCTGCTGTTTTAATCTTTGGTTTTCTTTGTATAAGGTTGGAACTTGTTTAAATATTTTCAGCGGCGCGGAGATGTTATTTAAAAAAAGAAGCGGTCCTTGGGATATCTTATAAAAAAAAATATCCAGATGGGATAAAAAAAAGATTTTATTATGGAACACAATCAAAAAAATACTGATACAAATTAACAGAACAACATAACCCTTGCTCCTGGTGTGCGTCATATTTAACTTTCAAGGCGGGCACTTACTGTTACCTTTTTTAAGTAAGGAGATTCTAATATTTTTCCTGTACCCAACGCTACTACACTTAACGGGTCCTCCGCAATATGAACAGGAAGTCCTGTTTCTTCTGAAATAAGTTTATCAATCCCTCTTAAAAGGGCGCCTCCTCCTGCCATAACAATCCCTCTTTCAACAAGGTCTGAAGAAAGCTCAGGAGGTGTTCTTTCAAGCGCAATCCTTATAATTTCAATAATTGAAGATATGGGCTCGGAAAGTGCCTGTCTTACTTCTTTAGATGATATTGTGATGGCTTTTGGCAATCCCACAGCAAGGTCCCTTCCTTTTACCTCCATCGTCATTTCATTTTCAATGGGGAATGCCGAGCCTATCTCTATTTTTATCCGTTCTGCTGTTCTTTCACCTATCAAAAGGTTATATGTTTTCTTCAGATGCTGGATAATAGCATCATCCATCTCATCTCCGCCAATCCTGAGGCTTTTTGTAAAAACAATACCCGCAAGAGATATAACTGCAATCTCGGTTGTCCCCCCACCTATATCAACAATCATATTTCCTGCTGGCTCCTGCACAGGCAATCCTGCTCCTATTGCTGCTGCCATCGGCTCTTCTACAAGATATACTGCTCTTGCCCCTGCATGAAGCGTAGAGTCTGTAACTGCCCTTCGTTCAACCTCTGTAATACAGGATGGAACCGCAATCACAATCCTCGGATGAACAAATATTCCACTCTTATGAACCCTCTTTATAAAATATCTTAACATTGCCTCAGAAACCTGAAAATCTGCTATTACACCATCCTTCATAGGACGGGTTGCAATAATATTGCCCGGGGTTTTTCCAAGCATCCTTTTTGCCTCTTCGCCTACTGCAAGAACAGTATTTGTCTCCTTGTCAAGGGCAATGACCGATGGCTCTGCTACTAATATCCCCCTCCCTTTAACATAGACAAGTGTGTTTGATGTCCCAAGGTCAATCCCTATATCTGTTGATAAAAACCCAGCGAATCTTCCGACCCAACTTTTAATGTTTTGTAATATTTTTTTCATAACCCCTCTTTTAAAGAAATATCAAAACCTATCTATTATGATATCTTACATTTATTTATAATTTTTGCAACAAAATTTTAGTACTAAACGAATGACACACCCAGAGGGTGCCCGAAATCCCAAAATCCTCAATTCCAAAGTTTGTAATTTAAGATTTGAAAATTGAATATTGTTTGGTTATTGTAATTTGGTTATTGAATATTGTTTGGTGCCTCGGGTACCCTCTTGGGTGTGGGATTAAGATCATCAGTCTTTTCCGATACATTTATATATGAATCCCAAATTTTTCATACTCTGGTGTTCAAAGATATTTTTCCCATCTATTATTACCGGTTGTTTTAATGCTTTTTTAATTTTTTTTAAGTTCATATTTTTAAACTCTTCCCAATCAGTCATTATAACAAGACAGTCTGAATCTTTTGCTGTTTGATATATGTTTTTGCAAAATTGGACAGATTTATCCAATACAATTTTTGCTACATCCATTGCCCTGGGGTCATAACATTTTATTTTAGCCCCCTGTTTTTGTAACAACTTTATTACTTCTATTGAAACCGAATTTCGTATATCATCCGTGTCCGGCTTAAAGCTCAGACCAAACACACCTATTGTTTTATCTTTTATTATCCATAATGTATCTTCTATTTTTTTCAGCATGTATTTTCTTTGTTCCTCATTTATTTTTTTTACCTCCCTTAACAGACCAAAGTCATATCCCACAGTATGTGCAAGATGTATAAATGCATCTAAATCCTTGGGAAAACAGGCACCTCCAAATCCGATTCCTGCGTTAAGAAAGTCTTTTCCAATCCTTTTATCAAGCCCCATGCCTTCTGAGACCTTTCTGATATCTGCACCCAACCTTTCACAGATGTTTGAAACCGCATTTATAAAAGATATCTTTGTTGCCAGGAATGAGTTTGAGGCATGCTTTATTATCTCTGCTGTCTCAATGTCACAAACAATAATGGGTGCTTTTATATGTTCATAAAGCCGTGTAAGTATTTGTTCTGCTTTTTTGCTTTCAACGCCTATTACAATCCTGTCTGGATGAAATATGTCATAGACTGCGCTTCCCTCTCTTAAAAATTCAGGGTTGGATGCTATATCAAAAACTGCGGCAGGATTGTTCCTGCATATAGTCTGTTTTATTTTTTTACCTGTGTGTGCCGGAACAGTACTTTTTTCTACAATTAACCTATATGAGTTGTCCATTGCCTTTGCAATCTGTTCAACTACACTCTCTATTGCTGAAAGATCTGGACTTCCGTCAGAATGTGAGGGTGTTCCTGCACAGATAAATATTACATCTGATTTTTTTGTTGCCTCTTTTATGCTATGAGAAAATGAAAGCGTTCCCCTTTTTTTATTTTTTATAATAAGATATTCAATTCCTGGCTCATATATAGGAATTTTATTTTTTTTAAGGTTCTCTATTTTCTGATAATTATTATCAACGCAGGTTACACTGTTTCCGAGTTCTGAAAAAAAACCTGCAACTGTAAGCCCCACATAACCTGCTCCGACCACAGCAATACAAAGGTCATCTATGCAATTGGTGATAGAAGTTTCTTCCACAAGTATTATTATATATTGTTTAAAAATAATTGACAAATAAAATAATAGTAGTAAAATATGAAAGAAGGTTCAGTTCTAAAAGGGCAGGGAGTGTTTGCCTTTCTAAAAAGGAGCATGTGTCAAACACAGAAATATTTTAACATGTTAAAATATTTTAATACATTATCAACAAATTCGCTCTAGGATGTCTAGGGTGAAGATTATACCAGGAGGATAATATGAAGGGAAGTTGGGCAATGGGGGTTTTGGCATCAGCAGTTATTTTTGTATCAGGGTGTGTAAGTGTTCAAAGACATCATCCTGACGATCTTCACAGGATTGCACTTCTTCAGAAAGAGGTGGATAAATTAGGTGCTCTGATTGCTTTAAGAGAGAAGGAGAAAGAAGGTATTGCAGACAGATTATTGAAGGAAAAGAATGAGCTTGAACGAAGTCTTAAACGTGAAATTGACGACAGAATACTCACAATCAAGCATCTTGAAAAAGGGATTGTTATAACATTTTTAGATAGGATACTGTTTGATTCAGGCAGGGCAACAATAAGAGAAGAGGCGCGTCTGACATTGGATAAAGTTGCTGATATACTTAATACAAGATTTATAGATAGGAATGTAGATATTGAAGGGCATACAGACAGTGAACCTATAAAATATTCCGGATGGAAGTCAAACTGGGAATTATCATCAGCCCGTGCACTTTCGGTACTTCATTATTTTGTGGATGCAAAGGAAATGGAACCAACAAGAATATCAGCAACAGGTTGGGGTGAGTTTTCGCCGGTTGCAAGCAATGATACACCTGAAGGAAGACAGGAAAACAGAAGGGTTGAAATTGTAATACTGCCTGAAGCCATAACAAAGATTGAGCAGGAATGATAAAACCTCTGCACAACTACCATAGAACTGGTGACTCTGGTGACAGGTAGTGGGTGAATGGTGCTCTGGTGAACGGGCAAGGAGGTGGTATTTTGTGTCAAGGGTTGATGTAGGAAAAGAAGGAAGCCTTGAAAGGGCCCTGAGAAAGTTAAAGAAAAAAGTAGAAAGAGAAGGGCTTCTCAGACAGGTAAGGATAAAGAGATATTATGAGAAGCCAAGCGAGAGAAAGAAAAGGAAGGCAAAAGACGCAAGAGAGGCAAGGCGAAAAAACAGATATTTTTAATTTTTTGAACTTTCTATGAAGGTATGTAATGGAAAAAACCCATTTTAAGTCTTCCCATCCTTCTTGGATAAAAAGAACTGTTAATGTATCGGAAAAATTTAAACATACAAGAAGTATCCTCTCCGGTCTAAATACTGTCTGCTCAAGTGCCCAATGCCCCAATCAAAATCTTTGCTTTAATGATGGGGTGGCAACATTTCTTATACTTGGTAACATTTGCACAAGAAATTGCAGGTTTTGTGCCGTCCAAAAGGGTACCCCCGCAGAAATAGACAAAACTGAGCCGGCTAGGATTGCACAGGCCACAATAAAATTAAAACTTTCTCATATTGTGATTACCTCCGTAACAAGAGATGACCTTGAAGATGGAGGAGCAGAGCAATTTGTTTCATGCATAAAAGAAATTAGAAGAACACAGAAGGGTGTTACAGTTGAGGTGCTTACGTCTGATTTCAAGGGTTCTAAAAGTTCTTTAGATAAAATTATAGAAGCACACCCTGATGTGTTCGGTCATAACATAGAAACTGTCCCAAGAATGTATCCCGTTCTTCGCCCAGGAGCAGATTATGGAAGGTCACTTGATGTGATAAGATATGTTTCAGAAAAAAGCAACATTATTACCAAATCAGGGATGATGTTGGGCGTAGGGGAAAAACAGAAAGAGGTTATTGACTGTATGAATGCTCTTTTTGGTTGCGGATGCAGGGTTTTAACCATTGGGCAGTATCTTTCTCCGAGCAAAGAACATTTTCCTGTTTTCGAATATATAGAACCTCATATATTTGAATACTTAAAATGTGTTGCATACGGGATAGGATTTTCCCGTGTATTGTCGGGCCCTTTTGTCCGAAGTTCATATAAGGCAAAAATGTATTATGACGGCATTAAAGATATGTATATACCCTGATCCAATCCTTTATAAAAAGGCAGAACAGGTTCCTTGTGTGGACGATAGTATATGTGTGCTGATTAAGGATATGGCAGAAACAATGCATTCTTCAAAAGGGATAGGACTTGCTGCAAACCAGGTTGGAATACCAAAAAGAATAATCATAGTAATGGACAATCAGAATCTTGTTGAGATTATAAATCCCGAGATTGAAAGGACCACTGGCGAAGAGACAGCAGAAGAGGGGTGTATAAGCCTTCCCGGTGAAGCATGGAAAATTAAAAGAGCAAAGAAGATTACTGTCCATGGAATAAATGTTAGGGGGCGGAAGATAAAAATTAAGGCAGAAGGACTTTTAGCAAGAATCATACAGCATGAGATAGACCATCTGAATGGTATATTGATAAAAGACAGGGCGTCTTTTGGGCAAACTCAACCCTGTGTAAAGTCTTATGAAAACAAACTCTAAGATGCAAAAGGCACAGCCCTTCTTGAAAAAGAGCTGTGGTTAAAATAAAAGGGAAAAAAGAATATGTTTAAGGCAAGAATAGCAGGTGTGGGTAGTTATCTTCCTAAAAGATGTGTATCAAACGGTCACTTAAAAGGCATGATTAGAGGCTTTGATGAAGCAAAAGCCGGAATGCCATTTGAAGAATGGGTAGAAAATATGACAGGCATCGGGGAAAGATACTATATAAGTGAAGAAGAAGATATAGAGACAATGGGTGAAGAGGCTTCAAGGAAGGCAATTGAAGATGCAAACCTTAAAATACAAGACATAGAATTTTTAATCTTAACAAGTTTCACACAAAAAAGGGAGATACCTAATTCTGCCTGTTCCCTTGCACATAGACTGGGACTTGACACAATCCCTGCGTTTCCGTTAAATACTGCCTGTGCGGGTTTCCTGTATGGTATGGCGATAGCATATTCTTTTATAAAATCCGGTTGGTACAAAAACATCCTCATTGTAAGTGCCGAATGTCTGTCCAGAGCAATAGATCCCGATGACCCTCGCGTTGCAGTATTGCTCGGGGATGGGGCAGGGGCTGCTGTCTTGCAAGTTTCTTCAGAAACAGGTATATGCAGTCAGCCGTTTATTGGGTCCTTATATTCAGACCATCTTGAATACTTAAATTCTGATTTTCAGATTGCAAAAGATATAGGTGGGATTAATTATATTAAGAAATCTTACCTAAAAATGCCCGGAGGACCGCAGGTTTTAAGAAGGGCCGTTAATTCTATGTCTGAGGCGGCCATTTGCGCCTTATCTAAAAGTCCATGGTCAGCAGAAGATATAGATTATCTTATCCCGCATCAGGCAAATGCAAGAATTATTGATGGTGTTGCAGAAAAATTAAATTTTCCAAAAGAAAAGGTAATATCAATAATAAAAGATATGGGGAACAACTCAAGCGCAACAATCCCCATTACTCTTGAGATGGCCGTGCACGGGAAAATTCAAGGGAAAAATATAAAGCGTAAGGATAAACTGCTTTTTACAACAGTAGGCGGGGGATATTCCGTTGCATCTGTGGTAATGGAATACTGAAAAGATAGTAGGTAGTAGGTAGTAGATAGTGGGTGGGGGAAAAAGAAGACAATATAGATGGCGTAGGGGCGAACCTATGGTGTTCGCCCTGTTGAAACTAATATATTATGATAGCGCCTTTCTTGTTTTATATAAAAACCAAAGTGTATTTTGGATGTGAGGTTCTTGAAAGTATTCCACAGATTTCAAGGCTTGGCAAAAAACCACTTATTATAACGGGAAAACACTTTGTTTATTCTACCGGGCTTTTAGAAAAAATACAAAAAAAGTTGGAAAATATTTCCATTAGGTGGGCAATATTTTCTGATGTTGAAGAAAATCCATCTGTAAAAACTGTTGAAAAAGCAGCACAGGCATTTAAAGGGCAAGGGTGTGATTTCGTATTGGGCATCGGAGGTGGAAGTGCGATGGATACTGCAAAAGCAGTCGCCGTCCTTTCAAGCAACTCACAGGGTTTAAACAAATATTTTGGGGAAGAACTTGTCCAAAATCCTCCCTGCCCTATCGCACTTATTCCTACAACAAGCGGCACAGGAAGTGAAGTAACAAGATTTTCTGTTATTGTAGATGAAGATAATAATACAAAAAAGACAATAGCATCACTTTCAATTATGCCGGATATTGCATTCTGTGATCCTTCCTTGACATATACACTTAATCCATATTTAACCGCTTCTACCGGATTGGATGCTCTTTCACACTGTATAGAAGGCATACTTTCAGTAAGGGCAAATCCTATAACAGACATATTAAATAAAGAAACAATAGCAATGATATTTAGATGGCTTCCGGTTGCGGTAAAAGATGGAAAAGATAAACAGGCAAGGGAACAGATGATGCTTTCATCCCTTGTTGCAGGTGTGTCTTTGAATTGTACAGGCACAATGCTTGGGCATGGTATGGGTTATACGCTTACACTTGACTGGAGTGTGCATCACGGCTATGCAAGTTTAATGTTCTTACCCCAAATTATAAGTCTTATCAGAGAAAGGTATGCACAGAGGGTTGAGGTCTTGGATAAAGCATTTGTCGGAGACTTTGCAAATAGAAAAGTTGAAAATTCCGAAGGCAAAATTATTGAACTTATGGAAAAAATAAATCTTAAACCTTCATTGAAAACTATTGGAATAGAAGAAAAAGATATAGAAAACCTCATAACAAGGATTGAAAAAAATTCACAAAGGTCTTTAAGAAATATTGGATTTAAGTTCACAACACAGGATATAGAACAGGTGGTGAGAAAAACAGCAGGCTCTTGACAACCACTATTTTATATTTTAAGATAACTCTTTAATATTCTTAAAAAGGAGGAAAAAATGTCAGAATTGGTAGAAAAAACAAAGGCGATAATTGTTGAACAACTTGGTATAAAACCGGAAGAAGTGACACCGGAGGCATCATTTATTAATGACCTTGGTGCGGATTCACTTGACACGGTTGAGCTTGTTATGGCATTAGAAGAAGAATTTGGTATGGAAATTCCGGATGAAGAGGCTGAAAAATTAAAAACAGTTGGGGATGCCATAAAATATATAGAAGAAAAATCTGTGAAAAAATAAAGGATAGGTTGTGAATAGAGTTGTTATTACAGGTTTGGGTGTTATATCTCCGGTCGGGAACAATACAACCGCATTCTGGGATTCTATTATAAACGGGAAAAGCGGGGCAGGACCTATAACATTTTTTGATCCGACAAATTTTCCGACAAAGATTGCATCAGAGGTAAAGAGCTTTGATCCATCAGGCTGTATAAACCCTAAAGAATTAAAAAGAATGGAAAGATTTATACAGTTTGCTATATGCGCTTCAAAAATGGCAATTCAGGATGCAGGTCTTGATTTGGAAAAAGAAGATAAAAACACTATTGGTGTGCTCGTCGGTTCAGGAATAGGCGGGCTTCCTATTATGGAAGAGCAGATGCGCGTTCTTATAGAAAAAGGACCTTCAAAGGTTACTCCTTTTTTTATCCCAATGTTGATTCCTGATATGGCATCCGGTTTGATATCCATCTATTATGGACTAAAGGGCCCTAATTTTTGCTGTGCCAGTGCCTGTGCATCCGGGAATCATAGCATTGGACAGGCATTTCGCACAATCCGGTATGGAGATGCCAGAGTTATGGTTGCTGGAGGCACAGAATCCTGCATCACACAATTGGGTGTTGCAGGATTCTGTGCCCTTAAAGCGCTTACCACAAAAAATGACCAACCTGAAAAAGCATCCAGACCCTTTGACAAAGAGAGGGACGGATTTCTCATCGGCGAGGGTGCAGGTATTGTCATACTTGAGGATATTGAGAATGCCAGGAAGAGAAATGCTAAAATATATGCAGAAGTTATAGGCTACGGTGCAAGCTCGGATGCATATCACATAACAGCACCCGACCCGCTGGGGGACGGTGCTTTCCGCTGTATGAAATCAGCACTGAATGATGCAAAACTCGCACCTGAAGAAGTTGTGTATATCAATGCACATGGAACATCCACACAGTTAAATGACAAAATAGAAACAATTGCAGTTAAGAAAGTGTTTGGTGATTATGCAAAAAAGGTTGCAATAAGTTCAACAAAATCTATGATAGGGCACCTTTTGGGTGCAGCAGCAGGGGTTGAACTTATTGCATCTGTTCTGTCAATATATCACAGCGTCATCCCGCCTACAATAAACTATGAATATCCAGACCCTGACTGTGATTTGGATTATGTTCCCAATACCGCAAGAAGGCGGGATGTTAAAATTGCGATGTCAAACTCTTTTGGTTTTGGCGGACACAATGCAAGTATTGTGTTGAGAAAAATATAAACAAACTGGTGTTCCGGTGGCCTGGTGCTCTGGCAACCGAGAGGTTAGATGGACTACTTTTTAAGTGAACAACAGATAATGGCAAAAGAACTTGCAAGAAAGATTGCAAAGGAAAAGATACAGCCTGTTTCTGCATACTATGATGAAACAGAGGAATTTCCCTGGCAGATAATGAAGGTTCTTTCAGAGAGCGACTTATTTGGTGTGTATATAGAGGAAAAATATGGGGGAACAGGCGGAGGGGTTCTGGATCTGTGTCTTGTCACAGAAGAGCTTTCCTGTGCATGCGGGGGTATTGCAGTATGTTATGCAGCAAGTGCGTTGGGAACATATCCTATAATACTTTACGGGAATGATGTTCAAAAACAAAAGTATCTTCCAGACCTTGCATCGGGTAAAAAAATAGCTGCATTCGGACTAACAGAGGCAAGCGCAGGTTCTGATATATCAGGTATTCAAACAACCGCAAAAAACCAGGGGGATTATTATATATTAAACGGAACAAAACAGTGGATTACAAACGGTGGGGAAGCAGAAACCTATATAATAATTGCAATGACGGATAAAAACAAAGGAGCAAGAGGTGCAAGTGTATTTATAGTTGAAAAAGGAACACCGGGATTTACATTTGGTAAAAAGGAAAAAAAGTTAGGTATAAGGGCTTCTGCAACAAAAGAACTTGTTTTTACTGACTGCGAGGTTCCAAAAGAAAATATTCTTGGAAAAGAGGGGCTTGGTTTTGTTGTTGCAATGAAAACTCTTGATATATCACGCCCGGGTGTTGCATCACAATCTGTTGGTATTGCACAAGGGGCACTTGACCTTGCGGTTGAATATGCAAGAAAAAGGGTTCAGTTTGGAAAACCAATAATATCATTTCAGGGCATACAGTTTATGCTTGCAGATATGGCAACACAGGTTGAAGCAGCAAGAGCTCTTGTTTATTCAGTGGCAAGAATGGTTGATTCGGGAAATACCAGGGTAAGCAAAGAGTCTGCAATGGCAAAACTTTTTGCCTCAGATACAGCAATGAAGGTTACAACAGATGCAGTTCAGATATTTGGTGGTTATGGGTATATGAGGGACTGCCCTGTTGAAAAGTTTATGAGGGATGCAAAGATTACACAGATATACGAAGGCACAAATCAGATACAGAGGTCAATAATAGGAACAGGTCTTATAAAAGAATTTGCTTCTTTATAGAAGGGAATAGGGAAAAAATAGGCGTCAAGATATCAAGGGTTTAAGGCAAGCGCCCTTTGGGTGGGGAAAACATAATCCCCCGACCCATCCTTTGGATGGGCGCCCCGCCATCTTTATAAATGGGGGGGGAGGGGAAGGGTCCACCTTTATAAAAGGGGGCGAAAATCTCCCCTTCTTTCATATCATATCTGGTGCTCTGGTGCCCTGGTGCTCTGGTGCCCTGTGCACTGATGCTTTGGTGCACTGGTGCCCTGGTGCCCTGGTGCACTGATATCAATTTAACAGGGTAAAAAAAAATTAAAAAAAAGTACTTGACAAAACTGAAATATGTTGTATAATGAGATATTCAGATAGTCTGTGTCTATCTTGTGTTTCGGGCTTAACCGTTGCAGACATCCTTAATCTATGACAAGAAGGAGGTGAGGGATTTCTTGAACAGTCAAAGGTTGTCGGAAATGCAACGATTACTATATAGCACATGTTAATTCTCAAGGTGAGAAACGAGAAGGGAAATACATATCTTAACTTAAAAAAATCTTTTCGGATTGCACCTTGTTTTAAAAATAAGGAGGAAAATTGAAAAAAATGTTTTTTATTGCAATGGCACTGCTTTTAATGGGTTTGCCATTGTTTGCAGCAGTCCAGAATATAAGAGTTTCTGGCGATATCTCAGTGCATGGGATATCAAGGTGGGGATATGAAAGGCCATATCCTGGTGTTGATAGACTGGCGGGTGTTGATGTTTCTACCGAAGGTAGAAATTGGTATCAGTCAACAGCAAGGGTTGGGGCTTATGTGGACCTTACGGACAATGTTGAAGGAGTAATAAGACTCTTAAACAGGAGAGATTGGGGAGGAGTAGAAGAACGCACAATAGATATTGAGCTTGACCTTGCATATGTAACACTAAAGGAGGTGCTGTATTCCCCTTTAACGCTTAAAATGGGTCGCCAGAATATTGTCCTTGGAGAAGGCTTTGTTCTTGGTCAGAACAGGATTGAGACGGCTCTACACAGAATACCAGATCCGAGAGGCGAAGTAGGAGTAGGGGGAATAGATCGGGACGCAGCAACCGTGGATGTGGATGATGATGTATCATCAAGAAAAGCATTTGATGCCATAACGGCTGTATTGCTATATGAGCCGTGGACGATAGACCTTATTCTTGCAAAGTTAGCCGAAAGACCGGAAAGAGACAGTAAAGATGCAGACCTTTATGGAGTAAATGTTGGTTATAAATTTGACGAATATGATGCAGAAGTAGAAGGATACCTTCTTAATGTTCACAACAGGTTGGAAAGACCACTTTTCAGAGAAAATATTGCAGTTGCAGGTATCCGTGGAAGTACAAAACCAGCAGACGGATGGCTTCTGAAAGGTGAGTATGCACGTCAGTTTGGTACAACAGAAAGAGTTGGTATGAGAGACCTTGACCGCAGAGCATTTGCAACCAATGTTGGCGCAGAATATACATTTGAGGGTGAGTACACGCCAAAGCTTGGCGCAGCGCTTGCATGGTTCTCCGGTGATAATAATCCAAGGGACCATAAAATAGGGTCATGGAACCCATTCTTTGAGGACCAGACATGGGGCTCCATCGTGGACTATATCTACGGGAACAGCAACCTTAAGGTTGCAAAAATTGGCGGTTCTATAATACCAATAGAGAATATTACATTAGGTGCAAGCCTTTATCATTTCCAGGCCGATGAAACAGCCCCAGGTGTAAACAAGAGAATCGGAGAGGAAGTGAATCTTATTGTCCGATATGCATACACAGAGGATGTAACATTCAGGGTTCTTGGTGCATGGTTTATACCAGATGACTATGTAAGAGATGTTTATGCCGCTGAATTTCGTGTTCCTCGTGCTCGCGTGTCAACAACAGATGCCTTCCAGCTAGTTGGAGGTGTGACGCTCGTATTCTAACCACCTGGTTGCAGTTTATAAAAAAAGCCCCCAGACTTAAAATTAAAGTCCGGGGGCTTTTTTTATGGAGCGAAAAGTTTTTTGCACTTTCTATGTTATTACTTGCGTCTGTGGTACTCACATAAATTTATTGGTTACCTTACGAGCAGCATAATAAAATGGATAGAAATATTTTCTCCAGAATTCATCTGTGGAAGAATAATAATTATCAAAACAAAAACAATCTACTAATATTTCTCTTAATCTGCAAAGTTCCTTTAACCTGGATACCACACAATTTTTTGTATCAGAGATAGTAAGATCCAAAAGTTCAAGAGCGCGGTAAATGGCTTTAAGGCTGAATTGTGTGTTTTTTTCTCTCCACAGTATCGCCCTTTCAACTTCACTTCCAATATTAGCCATCTGCTCGTAAAATGTTAATTTAAACCATTTCCCCGAAGCCAGTTGTTTATGTTGATAATTCATTTTTCAATCAGGTTATTTACAATTTCTATAATTTTAAACCTAATATCAGGATTATTTATATATTTAGTATTGTTTTCCTGTAATGGGCGTAGATTTATTACAGAATCAAATTCAATCCACTCTTCACCTTGAATCTCCGGATATATATTTATCCCCCAGATATCTTCTTGTTTTGAACCATCCCCAAGTAATAATGCCTCTTCGTCCGAATGCAAATCGCCGCCAATTGCCATAATGTGTCTATTTACATCAACCACTGCTTTAACCAGATTCCCGAATGTTTCTTGTGAAATCTCTTTTAGTTCTTGTAAGGAAATTTTTATTTTTATAATCTGCATTTCTGTGTTTGTATAACCATTTCAGCAATTTTTATTACAATTATCTACTGTTTTAATATATTTTCCTAAAATACTCTATGGTTTTTTTTAGTCCCTCTTCTAACCTGATAACTGGTTTCCAGTTTAATTCTTTATTAGCAAGTGTTATATCGGGGCATCTCTGGAGCGGATCATCAGGAGGAAGAGGATTAAAAACTATTTTTGATTTTGTTCCGGTAATTTTAATAACCTGGTTTGCAAGTTCAAGTATTGTCCATTCTTGAGGATTGCCAAGGTTAACAGGGCCTGTAAAGTCATCGGGACTGTCCATCATCTTCAAAAGTCCGTCTATCATATCATCTATATAACAGAAACTCCTTGTCTGTTTACCGTCACCATATACAGTGATGGCTTCTTCCTTTAACGCCTGTACTATAAAATTACTCACTACTCTTCCATCGTTTGCTTGCATTTTGGGTCCATATGTATTAAATATTCTTGCAACCTTTATTTTTAGTTTGTGCTGTCTGTGGTAGTCAAAAAATAGTGTCTCTGCACACCTTTTACTCTCATCATAGCATGCCCTGTATCCTGTGGGATTGACATTGCCCCTGTAGTTTTCAGGCTGTGGATGAATTGTTGGGTCCCCATAAACCTCACTTGTGGAGGACTGTAATATCTTTGCTTTTACCCTTTTTGCAAGGCCAAGCATATTGATGCTTCCAAGGATAGATGTTTTTATAGTATGAATCGGATTATGCTGATAATGGACAGGAGAAGCTGGACAGGCAAGGTTATAAATCTCAGAAACTTCTAAACAAATTGGATAGCATATATCATGCCTTATAACCTCAAAATATGGATATGAAAGAAGATGCAGGATATTTGAACGCATCCCTGTATAAAAACTATCTAAACAAAGAACCTCGCATCTTTTATTTAAAAGTTTTTCACAAAGATGTGAGCCAATAAATCCAGCCCCACCTGTAACAAGAACCCGCTTCAGTTTGCCCCCCTTATAAGAAAGTTCAAAAATCAAACGGCCCACTATCCCGGGTGCCCCGAAATCAAAGTTAAATTATTAACGACCCACACTTTCCATATAGAAAGTTCAAAAATCAAGGTAAGCAGTTAGCGCCAGAGCACCAGGGCAATAGTCTAAAAGCCTATCTTCTTACAGTCTGTTTACCTGAACAGTTAAAGATTCAGATTGAAAAAATAAGAGAAAACAGCTCTGCTGCTGCTTTGTTGCCAGAACTTAAAAAAGCAACTGTAAAAGTTGAAGACAAGGTAAAAATTACAAAGGTTAAAAATGTTATGATAAACTCTATGACAGGTTTTGGCAGGGTTGTGCAAAAATTGCCAAAGCAGGGATCTTTGCTTGTTGAGATTAAAAGCAGTAATCACCGTTTCTTTGACTTAAATTGTAGAATGCCTTTCTTTCTTTCTTCTCTTGAGATAAAGGCAAGAAGTCTGCTGAAAAAGTCAATAACAAGAGGAAGTGTAACTATTTATGTAGAGTTTTCAGTACCTGTTAATTTATTAGATGTTATAAACACCAAAAGAGCAAAAGCCTGTGAATACGCTTCCGATAACCTGCTTCAGATGAGCTTGGTTCTCAAGGGTTTCCCTGTCACTTTCCCGGCGTAGCAGACGGCCGAGGAAAATCTACTCAAACTCCCCAAGTAGTCTCGGCAGGCGCTCCATCAGCATTTTGGTCGAGATGTGTTCAAGGTGAGTAATACTCTGCATCTTCTCACTATTGGTCGAGACCCTGTACCTACCTATGGGTCTGTTCAATCTCCGGATCAACGCTCGTCCTCTGGTTCCTTTGGGAGTTCCTGTTCTACATTATCTTGGGGCTCCTGCTGTTCGACTGGAGGCTCCTGCTGTTCGACTGGAGGCTCCGGCTGTTCGTCCACGAGATCGATCTTATCCGCAATGATAGTGGCTACTTCCTCCAGGCTCGGGTCAGCCTTCATGGCTTCCCTAATCATAGCCATAGCGGCGGCTCCCGTAATCCCTGCCTCGTGCATATCTATCTTTGCCGCGGCCAGGGTGCTGAATTCCTCAAGGAAGATTTCCCGCGCTATCCCGAGACCTTCAAGCTCTCCGTGCAATTTTATCAAAGCCAGGCTGTGTTCCGGGGTCAGTCCCGCTTCGTGCATGTCGACCATAGCCGCAGTGATAGTGGTCACTTCCTCCAGGCTTGGGTCAGCCTTCATGGCTTCTCTAAGCATAGCCCTAGCGGTAGCTCTCGTAATCCCTGCCTCGGTCATATCTTTCATCGCCGCAGCTCTAATACGCGCTATAGCATCAGGTGCTGGCGCCGAATAACCGATAGTAACCAGGCTCAGACTTAACAACATAGCCAGCGAGACTAACACTATTTTGTTTTTCATCTTTGTTTTCCTCCTCTTTCCATATTCTTTAAGCATTTTCATTTTCTTTTCCTCCTTCTTAAAGGCTCCTTTGCAAGAAAGAGCCTTATGAACATAAAAAAACTATAACTTCAAGACCAACTTACCTTTTTCACCTCCTTTCCTGTGTAAATATTCACTGAATACCTTTCATATTTTAGGCACAGAGACACATAGGTTCAGTATACCACATTTCATTAAACCTGTCAAGTACAATTTTTGGAAAAACTTAACTCGATTCATGGTGTAATTATCCTAACACATATCTCAGGTTCATGTCAAAAAATATGCAAGCAGGTTGAATAGTTACGAAAAATCTAACAACTGATGATGACTTAAAAATAACTGCAATTTAAACATATCACGACTTCCCTCTTTTGTCAACATCTTGTATAAGTTATACGAAGTCTTGACGAATTGTAAAGAAGGTGATAAAATTTATCTATTACACAACAGGAGGAGTATGAAAAAGATATTAGAGATATTAAGTAAAAACGCAAAAATACAGGCACAGGAAATAGCAACAATGCTTCATACATCGGTTGAAAATATTAAAGAGCAGATAAAAAAACTTGAAAAAGAACGGGTAATTGTTAAATATAAGGCTGTTATAAACTGGGACAAAGTAAAAACAGATATTGTTCATGCAATAATAGAGGTTAAGGTTATACCCATAAGAGGAAAAGGGTTTGACCAGACTGCGAAAAGAATTTATG